>NZ_JBEZBN010000002.1:0-207028 GCF_040647115.1 Streptomyces sp. NPDC044571 | reverse complement strand
GCCCCCCCCCCCCCCCCGGGCCCCCCCCCCCCCCGCCCCTTGGTACGCCTACCGAGCGGTGGCGCTTACGCGCCCTTGCTCAGGTCCGGGCCCGAGCCCGTGGCCTCGATCGGGGGGAGGTCCGGCAGGGCCGACTTCTCCTCACCGCGGAAGGTGAACTTGGCCTCTTCGCCGTCACCCTCTTTGCCGACGACCACGATGTGACCGGGGCGCAGCTCGCCGAAGAGGATCTTCTCCGACAGGATGTCCTCGATCTCGCGCTGGATGGTCCGGCGCAGCGGGCGGGCGCCCAGGATCGGGTCGTAGCCCCGCTTGGCGAGCAGGAGCTTAGCGTCGCCGCTCAGCTCGATGCCCATGTCGCGGTCCTTCAGGCGCTCGTCGACCTTGGCGATCATCAGGTCGACGATCTGGATGATGTCTTCCTGCGACAGCTGGTGGAAGACGACCGTGTCGTCGACGCGGTTCAGGAACTCCGGCCGGAAGTGCTGCTTGAGCTCTTCGTTGACCTTCGCCTTCATCCGGTCGTAACCGGTCTTGACGTCACCCTGGGCGGCGAAGCCCAGGTTGAAGCCCTTGGAGATGTCCCGCGTACCCAGGTTGGTCGTCATGATGATGACCGTGTTCTTGAAGTCCACGACCCGGCCCTGGGAGTCGGTCAGGCGACCGTCCTCCAGGATCTGGAGCAGGGAATTGAAGATATCCGGGTGCGCCTTCTCGACCTCGTCGAAGAGGACGACGGAGAACGGCTTCCGGCGCACCTTCTCGGTGAGCTGGCCGCCCTCTTCGTAGCCCACGTAGCCGGGGGGCGAACCGAAGAGACGGGAAACCGTGTGCTTCTCGCTGAACTCGGACATGTCGAGCGAGATCAGCGCGTCCTCGTCGCCGAAGAGGAATTCGGCGAGCGTCTTGGAGAGCTCGGTCTTACCGACACCGGACGGGCCGGCGAAGATGAACGAGCCACCCGGGCGCTTCGGGTCCTTCAGACCCGCACGGGTACGGCGGATCGCCTGGGAAAGCGCCTTGATGGCGTCCTTCTGGCCGATGACCCGCTTGTGGAGCTCGTCCTCCATGCGGAGCAGTCGCGAGGACTCCTCCTCGGTGAGCTTGAAGACGGGAATGCCGGTCGCGGTCGCGAGGACCTCGGCGATCAGCTCGCCGTCGACCTCGGCGACGACGTCCATGTCGCCGGCCTTCCATTCCTTCTCGCGCTTGGTCTTCGCCGCCAGCAGCTGCTTCTCCTTGTCACGGAGAGACGCCGCCTTCTCGAAGTCCTGGGAGTCGATGGCCGACTCCTTGTCGCGTCGCACGCCCGCGATCTTCTCGTCGAACTCGCGGAGGTCCGGCGGCGCGGTCATCCGGCGGATGCGCATCCGGGAGCCGGCCTCGTCGATCAGGTCGATCGCCTTGTCCGGCAGGAAGCGGTCCGAGATGTACCGGTCGGCCAGCGTCGCCGCCTGGACGAGGGCCTCGTCCGTGATGGAGACGCGGTGGTGGGCCTCGTAGCGGTCGCGCAGGCCCTTGAGGATCTCGATCGTGTGGGGGAGGGAAGGCTCCGCCACCTGGATCGGCTGGAAGCGGCGCTCAAGGGCCGCGTCCTTCTCAAGGTGCTTGCGGTACTCGTCCAGGGTCGTGGCACCGATGGTCTGGAGCTCACCACGGGCCAGCATGGGCTTGAGGATGCTGGCGGCGTCGATCGCGCCCTCGGCGGCGCCCGCACCCACGAGGGTGTGGAGCTCGTCGATGAACAGGATGATGTCGCCGCGGGTGCGGATCTCCTTGAGGACCTTCTTCAGGCGCTCCTCGAAGTCACCGCGGTAGCGGGAGCCCGCGACCAGGGCGCCCAGGTCCAGGGTGTAGAGGTGCTTGTCCTTGAGGGTCTCGGGCACCTCGCCCTTGACGATCGCCTGGGCCAGGCCCTCGACGACGGCGGTCTTGCCGACGCCGGGCTCGCCGATGAGGACCGGGTTGTTCTTGGTACGGCGGGACAGCACCTGCATGACCCGCTCGATCTCCTTCTCGCGCCCGATGACCGGGTCGAGCTTGGATTCGCGGGCGGCCTGCGTCAGGTTGCGGCCGAACTGGTCCAGGACGAGCGAGGTCGAGGGGGTGCCCTCGGCCGGGCCGCCGGCCGTCGCCGACTCCTTGCCTCCGCCGGAGTATCCGGAGAGCAGCTGGATGACCTGCTGCCGGACTCGGTTGAGATCGGCACCCAGCTTCACCAGGACCTGGGCGGCGACGCCCTCGCCCTCGCGGATCAGGCCGAGCAGGATGTGCTCCGTGCCGATGTAGTTGTGGCCGAGCTGGAGGGCCTCTCGGAGCGAAAGCTCCAGGACCTTCTTCGCCCGCGGGGTGAAGGGGATGTGCCCGGACGGGGCCTGCTGGCCCTGGCCGATGATCTCCTCAACCTGCTGGCGAACAGCCTCGAGCGAAATCCCGAGGCTCTCCAGGGCCTTAGCGGCGACACCCTCACCCTCGTGGATCAAGCCCAGGAGGATGTGCTCGGTGCCGATGTAGTTGTGGTTGAGCATCCGGGCTTCTTCCTGAGCCAGGACGACAACCCGCCGCGCGCGGTCGGTGAACCTCTCGAACATCGTTTATCGCTCCTCAGAGCGGTCGGGCAGTTCGGGGTCGGTCCCCGCCCTGTCCTTCCGCATGCTAGTCCCGCGGGGCGGGACAGCTCATTCCAACTGCCGACATCCGTCTGCGGCTCACCCCCGTGTGCGTGGGGAAAACCAGCTTCAACAGCCGACAACTGCTCCAACCCGATGGTGCGAGACGATGTTCCCGCAGGCCAGGCAGATACCCGTCACAGGTGTACGCCGATGGCGAACGGGACCCGCCCAAATCAGCGTGTCGTCCCCCATCCACTAGGAATGTCTTACCCGCAAGGACTGACACTCCATGCCGGGGGCACCGGTTCCCTCCGCTGAGGGCGAACAGGAATCTGTCCCGAATGTGGGACTCCGCCTCGATGGACCTTTACGTTCCGCATCGAGTCGGGTGCGGAGCGTAACCCGGGAGCCTCTCGGGAGTTGCTCCGGGCATGGCCCTCACCGTTCCGCCGCCGCGCGTCACGCCCGAGGATGCGTACCCCGATGCGGATACCGATGCGTACGCCGCCTGGTACGAGCGCGTGCTCGGCTGGAGCACCGCGGGCGGTCCGCCGGCCCAGCTGGTCACCGGGCTCCGGTTCGACGTCCTGGAGCTGCCCGCCGACGCGGGGGCGGAGCTGCTGGGCAGGCCGGTCGCGACCGGTCCGGTGGCGCTGATGGGGCGCAGGATGCGCTTCCTGGTGGCCCCCGGCAGCGCGGAGGAACTGGAGGGGCTGCTCGACTGGCTGGAGTGGGGCGGGGTCGCCCTGGACCTCGGCGCCGTCGGTACGGGAGGCCGGATCACGGCCCCGGTTCCTCCAGGCTATCCCGTGCTGGGGAGTCCCCGGGGGGCCGCCGTGTGGCTGCGACCCCCCGAGCAGGGGTGTGAAGCACTGCTGCCGTCCCTGCCCGGTCCTGGGCAGGGCGCTGCCGGGCCCGCGCACGGGCCCGATCTCGTACGCCTGGTGGCCGCGGCGGCGACGGAGTGCCACCGGGCCCGCCTGCGTCGGCGTACGCCGCTACGGGACGCCGCGGGTCAGCCCTTGGCGTTCTCGTAGGCGTCGCGGATGTCCTGCGGGACGCGCCCGCGGTCGTTGACGTTCATCCCCTGGGCCTTGGCCCACGCGCGGATCTCGGCGGTGTCCGGGTTGCCCGAGGGCGCGGCCGCCCGGCCCTTGGTGCGGCCCGCGGCGGCACGGCCACCGGTGCGGCGGCCGCTCTTGATGAACTGCTCAAGCGCGCCACGGAGCTTTTCCGCGTTGGCGGTGGTGAGGTCGATCTCGTAGGTCTTGCCGTCCAGAGCGAACGTCACGGTCTCGTCCGCCTCGCCACCGTCGAGGTCGTCGACAAGAAGGACCTGAACCTTCTGTGCCACCGGATTTCCTTTCATCGAAAAGCAGTACGCGGAAAGGAAACCGCTTTTGCCTGGAAAACACAAACCCCCCGGGAGAGGTTCGAGACCGCAGCGGGGAGGGAAACGTGCGCGATTCGGACATAGGCCACAGGTCTGCGGAGCACGGGAAAAGCCGCCGTGATCGTTCAGAGGTGCAGAAGCATCCGACTGTTGCCCAAGGTGTTCGGCTTCACTCGTTCGAGACCGAGGAACTCGGCGACGCCCTCGTCATAGGAACGCAGGAGCTCCATGTACACATCGGTCGCGACCGGGGTCTCGCCGATCTCGACGAAGCCGTGCTTGGCGAAGAAGTCCACTTCGAAGGTCAGGCAGAAAACCCGGCTGACCCCCAGAGTGCGGGCCGTGTCCAACAACTGCTGGAGCAGCTGATGGCCGACTCCACCGCCCTTCAAGGTGCGGTCGACGGCGAGAGTACGGACTTCGGCGAGGTCTTCCCACATGACGTGGAGAGCGCCGCAGCCGACCACCTCGCCGTCGGAGTCGCGTTCCGCGACCCAGAACTCCTGGATGTCCTCGTAAAGGACGACGGGGGCTTTGTCGAGGAGGATCCGCTGCTGCACGTACTGGTCGAGCAGGCGGCGCAGCGCGGGAACATCACCGGTGCGGGCACGGCGGATCGTCACTGTTTTTGCTTGTGCAGCGGAAAACTCAGCCATGCCCGGACGCTATCGCCCCGGCCCGGCCGGGCGCTCGGCGGAGTCCTCTTCGGCGGGAGGCGCCTCGGGGGCTGCTCCGGCGACGGCTTCGGGGGCTGCTGCGCGGCCTGCTGCGGGGCCTGCTGCGGGCGCCGCTTCCGGGTGGCCCGGGTGGCTGTCCGGCGCGGACTCGTCGTCGTAGCCGACGATCCGGAAGGCGTCGCGAAGGGCTTCGCGCTGCTCCGCGGACATCATGCCGAAGAAGGCCACGAGGGCGGCGGCGGGGTTGTCGCTCGTCGACCAGGCTTCGTTCATCAGTGCGGCCGAGTAGGCGGCGCGGGTGGAGACCGCGGTATATCGATAGGCGCGGCCTTCGGCTTCCCGGCGGACCCAGCCCTTCTGATGGAGATTGTCCATAACGGTCATGACCGTCGTGTAGGCGATGGACCGTTCCTGCTGAAGGTCTTCCAGGACTTCCCGGACGGTGACCGGGCGGTTCCACTGCCACACCCGCGTCATGACCGCGTCTTCGAGTTCTCCCAGGGGGCGAGGCACAACAGCACGATAGTGCGGGTTGTGCGGAATTGCCCGACTATTGCGGGGGCAACGCGCAAGAAAATCGGGCGCACGCTCCGGGGAGCGTGCGCCCGATGTCCTGCGGTACCGCAGCGCGCGGACCGCGTCCGCGCCGCTGTTGCTTTTGCCTGCTGCTACTTCTGCGGCCGGCGGGCGGCCTCGGCGCGGGCGAGCACGGCGTCGACCGCCGCGTCCTCCTTGGCCTTGTTGGCGCCGCCCTGGCTCTTCACGATCGTCACGACGAGGGCGATGAAGAACGCGGCCATCACGATGGGGGGCACGAGCGCGGAAACGTAGTCCATGGCCCCCAGCGTAGCTACCCGGCGGCCAGGTCCGCCCCGGGGGGCGGGGCCGGCTTGCGGCGTGGCGGGAAGACCTCGCCGGGGGTCGGGACGGGCCGCTCCGGCCGCGCGGGCTCCTTGGGGGCCGGAGTGGGCACGGGCCCGGGCGCGGGGGCGGGCGCGGGCGCGGGCGCGGGCCGCGGGGGCTCGTCCTTGTCCTTGCCGCCGGCCAGGGCCAGCAGCCGGGTGCGCGGGGCGGGGGTGGTGGTCAGCCGGCGCCGTACGGAGCGCTCGGCGACGGCCTGGCAGCGGTCGAGCACCGCCGAGGCGACCGGGTTGCCGCGCAGGGCGCGCAGGGCGGCGAGGTCGTCGGGGGTGGGCTCGTAACCCGCGGCCAGGGCGTCCTGGAGCAGCTCCAGATATCCGGGGAGGCTGCCGGGCAGGGCGCCCCGGTAGCGCGCGAGGTCGGCGAGGAGGAACTCTCTGAGTCGGCCCGCCTCCTGGACCGCGTCGTCCACCGACTGCGCGAGGCGCAGGCAGTCCTGGACCTCGGAGGTCGTCAGGGGGGCCGTGGAGGACTGGAGGGCGTGGGCGAGCGTTCGCCTGAGCAGGTGCAGCTCGGCGGCGCTGAACGCCATGCCGCCGCGGGATCCGTAAGGCGTGGGCATGGGCCGAAGATACGCGCTAATCGGACAAAATCCCCTGAGGGGCGCGATTCCGGCGCGGCGGGTGCGGGGCGGCCGCGGTGTCCGCACCGGCCGGGCCGTCCGACGTCTTGACGGCGTCCAGGAAGGCGGTCCAGGCGGCCTGGGTGGTGGCCAGAACCAGGTGGGCCGGGTCGGCCCGGTCGGCCACCCGGACGAGGTGTCCTGGGGCGGCGGCCACGTACACGCAGGCTTCGCCCTCGCCGCAGTACGAGGACTTCCGCCAGGCGGGTTGAGCGGTCATGGAGCGTCTCCTCCGGTCGACGGCGCAGGTGGTTCCCGTGGCAGGACGGTAACGCCGAGTGGGCTCCGCACCGGCGATTTCCGCGAAATCCGCCCCGCCGCGCCTCCGCCGCGCCTCCGCCGCGCCTCCGCCGCGCGCCCCGGGCACCCCTGCCGGCCCGGCCGCAACCGGCGCCGGCCCCCGCGCTTCCCGGCCATGCTTCCCGCCCCGCTTCCGTCCCGCTTCCGCCGCGCTTCCCGGCCGCCCACGGGTGCGGGGGTCAGAGGGGGAGGCGGGCCGTGAAGGCCTCGGCGGCCCGGTGGACGTCCTCGGGGGTCCAGGTGAGGCCCGGGGCGGTGACCTCCAGCTCCGTCATGGCGATGCCGGGCGCGCCGCCCTCCGCCGACCACGTGCGGAACAGCACGGTGCCCGTCTCCTCCGCGAGCCTGGCCCCCGCCTCCGTCAGCCGGTCGGCCCCGTACGGCAGCCACACCTGGAACTGGTGGGTGTGCGGGGGCTGCGGGTGGATCCGGAACCACGGGAGCCCGGCCGCGGCGAAGGCCGACTCCAGCTCCCGCGCGACCATCCGCGCCTGGGCCACGTACGAGGGCAGCAGCGGCAGTTCCCGGTCCAGCCCGGCCAGCGCCGACAGCGCCTGCGGGAACTGGCGGAAGACCTGGCCCCCGTACCGGTGCCGCCAGACCTTGGCCTCGGCGATCAGGGAGGAGGGGCCGGCCAGGACCGCCCCGCTCAGCGCGCCCAGCGACTTGTAGAGGGACACGTACACCGTGTCCGCGAGCCCCGCGATCTCCGGCAGGCTCCGGCCGAAGTGCACCGTGGACTCCCACAGCCGGGCCCCGTCGAAGTGCACCACCGCATCCCGCTCGCGGGCCGCCTCCACGAGCGCCTCCAGCTCCTCCCACGAGGGGAGCAGGAAGCCCGCGTCCCGCAGCGGAAGCTCCAGCATCAGCGTGCCGAAGGGCTCCGGCAGGTCCGTGACCTCCGCGGCCGTCGGCTGGCGCGCCTCCCCCGTCGGATGCACCGTCCGCAGGCCGGAGACCAACCCCAGCGCACCGCCCTCCCACCGTTCCGGGTGGCTCATCGGGTGCAGGGCCACCACCGGGTTCCCGGTCCGTCCCGCCCAGCAGCGCAGCGCCACCTGCTGGGCCATCGTCCCCGTCGGGAAGAACGCCGCCTCCTGCATCCCGAGCAGCTCCGCCACCCGCCGCTCCAGGCGGCCCACCACCCCGTCCCCGTACAAGTCGCCCGGCTCGTCCGGATCGGGAACGCCCAGCCCGACCAGCTCGGCCACCAGCTCCCCCACCGTCGGCTCGCGCAGACTGCGGGAGAGCATCCGCTCCGCCCCGCGCCCCGCCGCGACCAGCCGCTTCCTCGATTCCTCGTCGCCGCTCATGCCCCTGATCATCGCCGACCGGCCTGTACGCCCAGGGGCTAGCATGGCGGCGTATCGTCCGGTACCCCCCGCGGACTGGAACGGAAGGCCCTCCCCGCGTGAACGCACCCCATCAGACGGAGCCACGGGATCCGTCCGACCGCCCTGCCCGGCTCACCGTCGGCGTCGTCGGCGCCGGCCGGGTCGGTCCCGCGCTGGCCCGCGCCCTCCAGCACGCCGGGCACCGGCCCGTCGCCGTCTCCGGCGTCTCCGACGCCTCGCGCCGCCGGGCCGAGCGGATGCTGCCGGACGTGCCGCTGGTACCGCCCGCCCAGGTGCTGGAGCGGGCCGAACTGGTGCTGCTCACCGTGCCCGACGACGCGCTGCCCTCCCTCGTCGAGGGCCTCGCCGGGACCGGGGCGGTCCGGCCCGGCCAGCTCCTCGTCCACACCTCCGGGCGCTACGGGACCGCGGTGCTGGACCCGGCCCGGCGTGCGGGCGCGCTCCCGCTGGCCCTGCACCCCGCGATGACCTTCACCGGCACCGAGGTCGACGTCCAGCGCCTGGCGGGCTGCTCGTTCGGCGTCACGGCCCCCGAGGAGCTGCGGCTGGCCGCCGAAGCCCTCGTGATCGAGATGGGCGGGGAGCCCGAGTGGATCGCCGAGGAGGCCCGCCCGCTCTACCACGCGGCGCTCGCCCTCGGCGCGAACCACCTGGTCACGCTGGTCGCCCAGGCCATGGAGCTGCTGCGCAAAGCCGGGGTCGAGCACCCCGACCGGATGCTCGGCCCGCTCCTCGGCGCGGCCCTGGACAACGCCCTGCGCTCGGGCGATGCGGCGCTGACCGGGCCGGTGGCCCGCGGGGACGCCGGTACGGTCGCCGCGCACGTCTCGCAGCTGCGCGAGCACGCCCCCGGCGCGGTGGCCGGGTACCTCGCGATGGCCCGCACCACCGCCGACCGGGCCCTGGCGCACGGTCTGCTCAAGCCCGAACTCGCCGAGGACCTGCTCGGGGTCCTGGCCGACAGCGCGAACGGCGCGGATGGGAGCACGGACCGGTGAGCCGAGACCTGACCCGGGATCCGACCCGCGATCTCCTGCTGATCGACACCGCGCAGGAGCTGGCGGGCCTCCCGCGCTCCGGCGCCGGCCCCCGGGCCGTCGTCATGACCATGGGCGCCCTGCACGAGGGGCACGCCACCCTGATCCGTACGGCCCGCGAGCAGGCCGGACCGGACGGCCAGGTCGTGGTCACCGTCTTCGTCAACCCCCTCCAGTTCGGGGCGAACGAGGACCTCGACCGCTACCCCCGCACCCTCGACGCCGACCTTCGACTGGCCCGTGACGCGAGCGCGGACGCCGTGTTCGCCCCCGCCGTCGACGAGGTCTACCCGGGCGGCGCCCCCCAGGTGCGGATCAGCGCGGGCCCGATGGGCGAGCGGCTCGAAGGGGCCACCCGTCCGGGCCACTTCGACGGCATGCTGACCGTCGTCGCCAAGCTGCTCCACCTCACCCGCCCCGACCTGGCCCTGTTCGGCCAGAAGGACGCGCAGCAGCTGGCCCTGATCCGGCGGATGGTGACCGACCTGAACTTCCCCGTGGAGGTGGTCGGCGTACCGACCGTCCGCGAGGAGGACGGGCTCGCGCTGTCGTCCCGCAACCGCTACCTGTCCGCGCAGGAGCGCCGTACGGCCCTGGCCCTGTCGCGCGCCCTGTTCGCCGGGCAGGACCGCCTCGCCGCGCAGGCCGCGCTGCTCGCCCGCGCCGAGGCCGCACCGGCCAGCGACGAGCGGGCCACCGCGCTCGCCCGGCTCGGCGAGATCCGTGCGTCCGCGGACGCGCACGCCGTGTCGGCGGCCTGCGCCGCCGGCACCGACCTGCCGGAAGGCGTACGGGCGGCGGCACGCCACGTCCTGGAGGAGGCGGGCCGGCACGAGCCGCCGCTGGTCCTGGACTACCTCGCGCTGGTGGACCCGCAGGACTTCACCGAGGTCGGCCCCGACTTCACCGGGCAGGCCGTGCTGGCCGTCGCCGCGAAGGTCGGCACGACCCGGCTGATCGACAACATCCCATTGGAGTTCGGAGCACACACGTGAGCACCCCTGGCACCAGCGCCGCAGGCAGCGGCCCTGCCGGTTCCGGCACCGGCATACGGCTGCACGCCCCCGCCCCCGGCTGGGCGCTCGAAGCCGACGTCGTGGTCGTCGGCTCCGGCGTCGCCGGCCTGACCGCCGCGCTGCGCTGCGCCGCCGCGGGCCGCCGAACCGTCGTGGTCACCAAGGCCCGGCTGGACGACGGCTCGACCCGCTGGGCCCAGGGCGGCATCGCCGCCGCGCTCGGCGAGGGCGACACCCCCGAACAGCACCTGGACGACACCCTGGTCGCGGGCGCGGGCCTGTGCGACGAGGCCGCCGTACGGCTCCTGGTGACCGAGGGCCCGGATGCGGTACGCCGCCTCATCGCCACCGGAGCCGTCTTCGACACCTCCGCCGAGACCGGCGAGATCGAGCTGACCCGCGAGGGCGGCCACCACCGGCGCCGGATCGCGCACGCGGGCGGCGACGCGACGGGCGCGGAAATCTCCCGGGCGCTGGTCGAGGCCGTGCACGCGGCCGGCATCGAGACCGTCGAGAACGCGCTGGCCCTGGACCTGCTCCAGGACGCCGAGGGCCGCACGGCCGGTGTCACCCTGCACGTCATGGGCGAGGGCCAGCACGACGGCGTCGGCGCCGTCCACGCGCCCGCCGTGATCCTGGCGACCGGCGGCATGGGGCAGGTCTTCTCCGCCACCACCAACCCTTCGGTGTCCACCGGCGACGGCGTGGCGCTCGCGCTGCGCGCCGGGGCGGAGGTCTCCGACCTCGAATTCGTCCAGTTCCACCCGACGGTGCTCTTCCTCGGCCCGGACGCCGAGGGCCAGCAGCCCCTGGTGTCGGAGGCGGTCCGCGGCGAGGGCGCGTACCTCGTCGACGCGGACGGCGTCCGCTTCATGGTCGGACAGCACGAGCTGGCCGAGCTGGCCCCGCGCGACATCGTCGCCAAGGGCATCATGCGGCGCATGCAGGAGCAGGGCGCCCGGCACATGTACCTGGACGCACGGCACTTCGGCGCCGAGATGTGGGAGCAGCGCTTCCCGACCATCCTGGCGGCCTGCCGCACCCACGGCATCGACCCGGTGACCGAGCCCATCCCGGTGGCGCCCGCCGCGCACTACGCGTCCGGCGGGGTCCGCACCGACCTGCACGGCCGGACGACCGTCCCCGGCCTGTACGCGTGCGGCGAGGTGGCCTGCACCGGCGTCCACGGCGCGAACCGGCTCGCCTCCAACTCCCTGCTGGAGGGCCTGGTCTTCGCCGAGCGCATCGCCGAGGACATCGTCGCGCACGCCCCGTCCGGCACCGGCCCGGTCGTCCCGGAGCCCGCGACGGGCCCGCTCCAGCCGGCCGAGGCCCGCTACGAGGTCCAGCGCATCATGACGGACGGCGCGGGCGTGCTGCGTTCCGCGCGGTCGCTGGCCGGCGCCGCGACCGCCCTGGAGGACCTCTACCTCGCCGCCCTGAACGGCCTGGAGACCCACGGGAAGACCGCCGAACCGGGCGTCGACACCTGGGAGGCCACCAATTTGCTGTGCGTGGCCCGGGTGCTGGTCGCCGCCGCCCAGCGGCGGGCGGAGACCCGCGGCTGCCACTGGCGCGAGGACCACCCTGACCGGGACGATGCCGCCTGGCGCCGCCACCTCGTCGTGCGGCTGTCGCGCACCGAGAAGCGGGCCCTGGTCGTCACCACCACCGACTCCGCGGGCTTTCCGCCCGTACAGCACCAGTACCCCGAGCACCCCCTGAGCCAGGAGCAGTCATCGTGAGCACCCCCGAACAGCACGACCACGAGCACGGGCACGCGGAGCTTCCGCTGCTCGACGAGTCCGCGGCGGGCGGCGGCTGCGGCGACGGCTGCGCCTGCGGTGACGGCGAGGAGAGCGGCCTGGACCCGGCGCTGGCGCAGCTGCTGGCGGACGCCGGCCTGGACCCGATCGAGGTCGAGGACATCGCTCACATGGCGATCTCCGAGGACCTGGACGGCGGGGTCGACGTGACCACCGTCGCCACCGTCCCCGAGGACGCGGTGGCGTACGCGGACTTCACGGCGCGCGAGGCGGGCACGGTCGCCGGTCTGCGGGTCGCCGAGGCGGTGCTCTCGGTGGTGTGCGAGGACGAGTTCGAGGTCGAGCGGCACGTCGAGGACGGCGACCGGGTCCAGCCCGGCCAGGTGCTGCTGACGGTGAAGGCCCGGACCCGGGACCTGCTGACGGGCGAGCGCAGCGCGCTGAACCTGCTGTGCCTGATGTCGGGCATCGCGACGGCGACCCGCACCTGGGCCGACGAGCTGGAGGGCACCAAGGCGAAGGTCCGCGACACCCGCAAGACCACGCCGGGCCTGCGTTCGCTGGAGAAGTACGCGGTGCGCTGCGGCGGCGGCGTCAACCACCGGATGTCGCTGTCGGACGCGGCGCTGGTGAAGGACAACCACGTCATCGCGGCGGGCGGTGTCCGCGAGGCCTTCCAGGCGGTGCGCGAGCAGTTCCCCGACCTGCCGATCGAGGTCGAGGTCGACACCCTCCAGCAGGTCCGGGAGGCCCTGGACGCGGGCGCGGACCTGATCCTGCTCGACAACTTCACGCCTCTGGAGACCGAGGAGGCGGTGGCGCTGGTGCACGGCCGGGCGGTGCTGGAGTCCTCGGGCCGCCTGACGATGGCCAACGCCCGCGCGTACGCCGAGACGGGTGTCGACTACCTCGCGGTGGGCGGGCTCACCCACTCCTCCCCGATCCTGGACATCGGCCTGGACCTGCGCGAGGAGCGGTAATGCTGCTGACCATCGACGTCGGCAACACCCACACCGTGCTCGGCCTGTTCGACGGTGACGACATCATCGAGCACTGGCGCATCTCCACGGACCCGCGCCGCACCGCCGACGAGATGGCCGTGCTGATGCAGGGCCTGATGGGCATGCACCCCATGCTCGGCAGCGAGCTCGGCGACGGCATCCACGGCATCGCGATCTGCTCGACGGTGCCGTCGGTGCTGCACGAGCTGCGCGAGGTCACCCGCCGCTACTACGGGGACGTCCCCGCGGTCCTGGTCGAGCCGGGCATCAAGACGGGCGTCCCCATCCTCATGGACAACCCGAAGGAGGTCGGCGCGGACCGCATCATCAACGCGGTCGCGGCCGTGGAGCTGTACGGGGGCCCCGCGATCGTCGTGGACTTCGGCACGGCGACGACCTTCGACGCGGTGTCGGCGAAGGGCGAGTACGTGGGCGGGGTGATCTCCCCGGGCATCGAGATCTCGATGGAGGCGCTCGGCGTACGGGGAGCGCAGCTGCGCAAGATCGAGCTGGCGCGGCCGCGCAACGTGATCGGCAAGTCGACGGTCGAGGCGATGCAGTCGGGCGTGGTCTACGGCTTCGCGGGCCAGGTCGACGGGGTCGTCACCCGCATGGCGAAGGAGCTGGCGGGTCCGCACGGCGACCCGGACGACGTCCGCGTCATCGCGACGGGCGGCCTGGCCCCGATGGTCCTGGGCGAGTCCTCGGTGATCGACGACCACGAGCCGTGGCTCACCCTGATCGGTCTGCGCCTGGTCTACGAGCGCAACGCGCCGAACTTCGACTGAGGCCGGTGCCGCCTCCCGTGCTCCCCGGCCCGGGTCAGGAGGCGGTGCAGGGCGGCGTGCCAGGGGTGCCGGGCCGGGCGGCCGTCCAGGACGGCCCGGAACTGCTCGTAGGTACGGGCGGCCCGGACGACGGCGACGTCGTCCCGCCCCGGCGGCGGGGGCATCGGGGCGCCGTGCTGGGAGGCCCGGTACGTGTCGATGAGGTACTGCTCGATCGCGGTCATGCCTCCACCCTCAACCCGCCGCGGGCGCCCCGCACGACGATTGACCGTCCCCGTCAATCGGGCGGTGTCCGTGCTGGTCGCAGCGGTGTGCCGGGGAGAATGGGGCGATGAGCGTCACCATCGACATCGCCGGGCTGCCCACCGAGCGGATCACCTTCGCGCCCTCCCCGCTCGCGGAGCTCTGCATGGCCCTGCACGCGCTCTCGCAGCCCGCCCACCATCCGGGGCTCGCCTCCTGGACCACCGCCACCGCCGCCGCGCTCGACCGCAGCCTCGCGGAGCGGCTGCTCGAAGCCGAGTTCATGTGGCGCAGTTCGTTCTCGGACATCTTCATGGCCTTCGCCGGGGTCCCCGGCGGGACCGGGCGCCCCGCCGCGACGCTGGCCGAGGAGCTCGACGTACTCGACCGGATGGATGACGAGCGGTTCGTGATGGCCGCCCTGGAACACTGCTGGCTGGCGCTCTACAACGAGGGCGGCGGCCCGTCCCCGCTGCGCGATCCGGCCGCCCGGGCGAAGGCCCTGGAGGTGGCCGCCGCGCGCGGCCCGCGCCAGTTGGAGTTCTCGGTCCGGCTGCTGGACGACACCGCCGGGGTGCGGGTGTGGCTGCGCCGGCTGCTGGAGGACTGCGACGAGGCCTTCTTCGCCGAGACCTGGCAGCGCATCGAGGCGCAGCAGGCTGCCGACGCCCGGCACAAGACGCAGGTGCTGCGGCGCAAGGGGCTGGCCGCCGTGCTCCAGGAGGTGTCCCCGGCGCTGAGCGTCGACGAGGGCCGCACGGTCATCACCGCCGACAAGATGGTCAACGGCTCGGCCACCGCCACCGATCCGGCGGCCGGCCCCGGGCTGGTCTTCGTACCGACCCACTTCGGCTGGCCGCACCTGCTCGTCCTGCACGCTCCCGGCTGGATGCCGGTGGTCCACTACCCGCTCGGCTCGCCCGAGCTGCCCGCGCCCGGCTCCGTGGAACTGCTCCAGCGGCGGATGGAGGCGCTGGCCCACCCCATGCGGATGCAGCTGTGCCGGAGCCTGGCCCGGGCCCCGTACACGACGAGCGAGCTGGCCACCGTGTACGGGATCACCGCGCCGGAGGTGTCCCGGCACCTGTCGGCGCTGAAGAAGGCCGGGCTGCTCCGTACGCGGCGTCAAGGACGCTACGCGCAGCACCAGTTGGATCTGGCGGCGGTCGCCCGGATCGGATCCGACTTCATCGAGGGCATCCTCCGTTAGGCCCCCGACCGGTTGCAGACTGCGCGGATTCACCGATATACGGATTTCACGAACCGGAATCAGTGAAAGCTATGGCCAGATCGGCTTCTCCGTCTATACCGTGCGTCCACCGCTCACCTCATGCCTGCTCGCATCTGTCGTGGAAGGAACTTCATGCCCTCACGCCGTATAGCCGCAGCCACCGCCGCCCTGGCAGCCGCGGCCCTCGTCTCCCCCCTGCTGCTCGCCGGTCCCGCCGGAGCCGCGGGCAGCCCGCAGAGCGACGCCGCGCGGGGTGACGCACTGGCCAGGAAACTGGTCAAGGACGCTACCGGCAAGGGGGCCTTCAACCATCTGAAGGTTCTTCAGTCCATCGCCGACTACAACAACGGCACCAGGGTGGCCGGCTCCAAGGGCCACGTGCAGTCCGCCCAGTACGTCGAGGCCGTCATGCGGGCCGCCGGCTACAAGGTGACGAAGAACGAGTTCGAGTTCGTGTACGTCGAGACGATCGCCGAGACCCTCAAGGTCAACGGGGCGGGCGGGCGCGACGTCCCGGTCAAGCTGATGACCTACACCGCGAGCGGCCCGGAGAACGGCGTGACGGCGCAACTCGCCGTGACCCCCGTCGACGCGGACGGCACGAACGGCTGCGAGCCCGGCGACTTCGCCGCGGGCGCCTTCACCGGCAGGATCGCCCTGGTCAAACGCGGCGGGTGCACCTTCGCGGTCAAGCAGGCCAATGCCGCCGCGGCGGGCGCGGTCGGCGCGATCATCTACAACAACACCGAGGGCGCCCTCAACGGCACCCTGGGCGACCCCAATGCGGGCAAGGTCCCGACCGGCGGCGTCACCAAGGCCGAGGGCGAGCGGCTCGCCGCCGAGGCCGCGGCCGGCCCGGTCGAGGTCACCCTGGACATCCGCGAGCTGCGCGAGAACCGCAAGACGTACAACGTCGTCGCGGAGACGCGGGGCGGCGACGAGAACAACACCGTCTTCCTCGGCGCCCACCTCGACTCGGTCTCGGCCGGCCCCGGCATCAACGACAACGGCTCCGGCTCGGCCGGCATCCTCCAGGTCGCCCAGCGCCTCGCGAGCAGCCAGAACAAGATCAAGAACAAGGTCAAGTTCGCCTGGTGGTCGGCGGAGGAGTTCGGCCTGCTCGGTTCGGAGGCGTACGTGGGCGGGCTGACGCCGGAGCAGAAGAAGCAGATCAGGCTGTACCTGAACTTCGACATGATCGCCTCGCCGAACGCCGCGTACTTCGTCTACGACGGCGACGACTCGGACCACGTCGGCTCGGGCCCCGGCCCCGAGGGCTCGGCGCAGCTGGAGAAGGGCATCACCGACTTCCTCGACGCGCAGAAGATCCCGCACGAGGGCTCCGACTTCACCGGCCGCTCCGACTACGGCCCGTTCATCGAGGCGGGCATCCCGTCCGGCGGCACGGACACGGGCGCCGAGGGCATCAAGACGGCGGCGCAGGCCGCGAAGTTCGGCGGCCAGGCCGGAATCGCGTACGACGTGAACTACCACGGCAAGGGCGACACGGTCGCGAACATCGACCAGAAGGCGCTCGACATCAACGTGGACGTCATCGCGAACGCGGTCGGCCACTACGCCTTCGACCTGGCCCCGCTGTCGCAGCCGGTCGTCGCGAAGCCGACGGACGGCGGCGCGGGGGCCGGCGGGGGCCTGCGCGAGGGCCACGGGCACGACGTCACGGAATAGCCCCGCGGAACGAGGGATCCGCTGCGCGGGGCCTCGCTCCGCGCAGCGGGCCCGGGTCGGTCCGGTCCCGCTGCGGCCCGGCTCAGCCCGGCCAGGGCGCGACGCCGACCGGCTGGACCAGCCACAGGAAGTCCCCCAGCCCGCCGCGCGCGGTGAGTTCCGCCGCCTCCCCCGCGGAGGCGAGCGCGCGGACGTACCCCGCCGGGTCGGACGAGGCCAGGGCCAGCGGGGGCCTGGCCCCCGAAACGCCGAGGAGGCCCAGCGCCTCCCGCTGGCTCAGCAGCGCCGACCCCGGCCCCCCGCACGCGTCCAGCGCCACGTGCGCGGTGACGTCGCAGCTCCCGTCCGGCACCGGCCGCACCTCCCGGCCCCCGCGGAACCCGGTCAGCGTGCCGTAGGGAGGCCGGGCCCCGCGGGTGTGGGCGTAGTCCACGGCCACGGCCAGCCCCGCCTCCAGGGTCGCGACGGCCGCCGCCCAGGCCTCGTCGCGCGGTCTGCCGATCTCCGCGCGCCCCGCGGGCCAGGCGTTCGGCCACCACCGCTCCAGCCAGGCCCGGTCCGGGCCGTCCACCACCGGGCCCGGGGTCTCCGTACCGTCCTGGGCGACGAGCACGTAGCGCCCGTCCTGCGCGACGTCCACGGGTACGTTGTCCAGCCACTCGTTCGCGAACAGCAGGCCCCTCGTCCCCTCGGGCGGCGTCGGCACCCACCGGATCCGCGGGTCCAGGCCCTCCGGCCGCCCGGCGCGCTCCACCGCGTACGGGCGCACCCGCTGCGCGACCTGCGCGGGCAGCGCGGCCAGCACCCCGGCCAGCAGCTCCCCCCGCCCGGCGCCGACATCGACCAGGTCCAGGTCCCCGGGGTGGCCGAGCTCGGCGTCCACCCACCGCAGCAGTCGGGCCACGGCCCCCGCGTACAGACCGGAAGCGTGCACGGAGGTGCGGAAGTGCCCGGCGGGGCCCGGCCCGCCGGGGCGTACGTAGAAGCCGTCCGGACCGTAGAGCGCCCGCTCCGTCGCCGTGCGCCAGCGGACGGGCTCCGCCCCTTCACCCCGAGTGCTCTGCATGCTCATCCCCCAGAGGCTAAGGGCGCCCTCCACCTTGCGGAGTACACCCCCGTCCCGAGGTTCGCACCTGTGGTTGACTCCGGCACCCATCTGCGTTGCCTACGCTGGGTTACGTGCAGCGCCTCTACGACTTCCTCCGCAGACACCCGACGGGCGTCGACAGCTTCTGGGCTGTCCTCCTCGTCGGGATCGCGATGCTGGAGGTCGCCGAGCCCGGCCCCGCGGGCGCCGCGACCCGCATGGTCGCCGTGCCCTCCGTGCTGGCGATGGGCGCCGTCGTCGCCCTGCGCCGCAAGTGGACCGTGCCCATGTTCTTGCTGGCCGTCGGCACCGGTGTCTACCAGCTGTCGACCGGCAGCGACGTGCACGCCGGCGACTTCGGGATGCTGGTGGCCCTCTACACGGTCGCCGCCTCGGCCGAGGTCTCGCGCCGGCTCTCCCGTACGGCCTTCGCCATCGGGCTGACCGCCTCCCCGCTCTACGCCCTGCGCTTCCACGTGGACAAGGGCGGCACCACCGACAACGTCTTCTTCACCCTGTTCGCCATCGTCCCCTTCGCCCTCGCCTGGGTGCTGGGCGATTCCCTGCGCACCCGGCGCGCGTACTACGCGCAGCTCGTCGAGCGGAACCAGCGCCTGGAGAAGGAGCGCGAGGCCCAGGCCAAGGTCGCCGTGGCAGCCGAGCGGGCCCGGATCGCCCGCGAGCTGCACGACGTCGTCGCGCACAACGTCTCGGTGATGGTGGTGCAGGCGGACGGCGCGGCCTACGTGATGGACGTGGCGCCGGACCAGGCCAAGGAGGCCCTGCAGACCATCTCCGGCACCGGCCGCCAGGCGCTGGCCGAGATGCGCCGCCTCCTGGGCGTGCTGCGGACCGGCGAGCCGCAGGAGTCCGAGGACTACGTGCCGCAGCCGGACGTCGAGCAGATCGAGGTCCTCGTCGAGCAGGTACGGGCGGCGGGCCTCCCGGTGGACTTCGAGGTCGAGGGCGCCCCGCGCCGGCTGCCCAGCGGCGTCGAGCTCACCGCGTACCGGATCGTCCAGGAGGCGCTGACGAACACCCGCAAGCACGGCGGCCCCGAAGCGAAGGCCAGCGTCCGGCTGGTCTACTTCGACGACGGGCTCGGCCTGCTGGTCGAGGACGACGGCCGGGGCGCGGCCCACGAGCTGTACGAGGACGGCGGCGCCGACGGCGCCGGGCACGGGCTGATCGGCATGCGGGAACGGATCGGTATGGTCGGCGGAACCCTGGACGCGGGCCCCCGCCCGGGCGGAGGCTTCCGGATCAGCGCCCTGCTCCCGCTCAAGAAGAAATGACGAGGTCGAGGTAACTGATGTCCATCCGAGTGATGCTGGTCGACGACCAGGTGCTGCTGCGCACGGGCTTCCGGATGGTGCTCGCCGCCCAGCCGGACATGGAGGTCGTCGCCGAGGCCGGTGACGGCCTGGAGGCGTTGGAGGTGCTGCGTGCCACGAAGGTGGACGTGGTGCTGATGGACGTGCGGATGCCGAAGCTGGACGGGGTGGAGGCGACGCGGCGGATCTGCGAGCGGCCCGAGCACCCCAAGGTGATCATCCTGACCACCTTCGACCTGGACGAGTACGCCTTCTCGGGCCTGAAGGCGGGCGCGAGCGGCTTCATGCTGAAGGACGTTCCGCCGGCGGAGCTGCTGGCCGCGATCCGCTCGGTGCACAGCGGGGACGCGGTGGTGGCGCCGTCCACGACCCGGCGCCTGCTGGACCGGTTCGCCCCGCTGCTGCCGACCGGCACGCAGGAGCCGCAGAACAAGGACATCGAGCGGCTGACGGAGCGCGAGCGGGAGGTCATGCTGCTGGTCGCCCAGGGCCTGTCGAACGGCGAGATCGCGGGCCGCCTGGTGCTGTCCGAGGCCACGGTCAAGACGCACGTGGGCCGGATCCTGACGAAGCTCAACCTGCGCGACCGGGTCCAGGTCGTGGTCCTCGCCTACGAAACGGGCCTGGTCCGCGCCGGCGGCGGCGCCACCGGCTAGGTGCCTCTGCTCCGCTATTGGGCACGGTGCGGTTTGTGCGGGGCGACCTGCAGGCGCGCCCGGGCGGAAAGGCGGGCCCGGCCGGTCGACCGGCGTGCGCGTTCCAGAGGACCGTCGCACAGTTCCTGCAGAACGGCGCCGGGCTCGCTGTCGGGGGTGAGGACGAGGTCGATGTGTGCGGTCGGGTGGTCGGCGCGGCCGGTCATCTGCACCCGTGCGTGCTGCACGCCCGCCTGGTGACGGACATCGGCGGCGAGGGCGTCGGCCAGGGCGTGCTCGCGCAGTTCCACCCCGTCCGTCGCAGGCGTTCCTCCGACGGGCAGGGGGCCGGGGTGCGTGCGGCGCAGCTGCGCCAGCAGCCACCACAGTGCGAGCAGCACGACGACGGCCAGGACGGCGATCACCACGGGCCACCACCAGCTCTCGTCCGTCCAGCGGGTGCGGTCCGCGGCCCTGAGCAACACGGCGTACGGGGTAGTCAGCGGCCAACCCGCGGGAGGCCGCAGGTTCCACCGCCGGTACACGTCGAAGCCACCCGCCAACATCAGCAGACCCGCGCCGGACAGGACGAGGCCCGTCACGGCCAGCAGGACCCGGTTGACTGCGGATTTCCTCTTCATGGGATCCCCTCTCCTGTTTCTCCCCGTCGAGTCACTTGCGGCGGGTGCGTACCCGGACGGTCAGCCGTGGCGGGCGGGCCAAGGCGAGCCGGTCGCGTCGCTCGCGCAGCGCGTCCAGCAGATCGGCCCTGACGTCGGCTTCGGGACGGAAGCGGACCTCCGCCCGCGCCCTGACGCGGTTTCGGCCGACCCGGATCCTGGCGGCACCGACGCCGGGGACGCGCATGGCGGCATCGCGCAGTACGAGAGCGGCGGCCCGGCGGTCCAGCCCGGCCTCTACCTGGTCGTCGTGCGTCGTGAGGGGCAGCTGACGACGCAGGCCGGGGCTCAGTGCCAGGATGATCAGCCAGAGGCCGACGAGGGTGAGGACGGCCGCACCCGTGCGGATCCAGACGTCGTCCAGAGGGCGGGTGGCCAGTTCGTCGGCGAGGCGCGTGCGCCAGGCGGCGGCAGAGCGGCCCGCGCGGACCCTGACGACGTCGTACAGCAGGATCCCGGCCGCCGCTGCGATGACCAGGGCCGTCAACGCGGCAGGTATCCGGCGTGCGGACCACGGGCGGCGCGAGGGACGCGGACCGCCGGCCGCGTCGTTGCCGGACTCGCGCTGCGGGGTATCGGGAGCCTGCTTGTCCAGCAGGTCCACCGTGGGGGAGGTGCCCTTGTCGGTGGCGGGGGGCGGCTCCCTGTCGGCCGTGGGGTCTTGGTCCCGTGTCATGCCGGCTCTCCTTCCGGGGGGTTGCCCGGTCCAGCTCACTGCACACGTCTGTGTGCGCGTCCGCCGGAGGGGACCAGGTGCTCGATGGTCAGCGTGACCTCGGTGACCTTCATGCCGGTCAGCTGGGCCACGCGCTCACCGACGTAGTGCTGCACCTGGCGGGCGGTACCGGCGAGATCTGCCGGGTACGGCAGGTCCAGGGCCAGGCCCAGCCGTGCGGATCCCCCGGCGACGGCCACCGAGGCGCGCGGAGCCGCCAGTTCCGTGCGTGTCGTGCCTGCTTGCCCGTGCAGGGCCTCGCGTGCCGCGCGGGCCGCAATACGGGCCACCACCTTGTCCGGGATGACCGTCGCACCACGCTCGGCCGCCGGTGGCAGCGCCCGTGGGGCGCCGGAGCCGGCGGCTCCCCCGGGCAGAGCGGGGGCGCCCTGCGAGGTCACAGCCGGTCCCGGGACCGCTTGAAGTCGGACATCTCCATGTCGCCCTGCAGCATGAGGCCGACCACCAGGCCCACGGCGCCCAGGACGGCCACGAGCAGGAAGGCCCAGAACCCGCCGAAGAAGGCGGCGAAACCCAAAGCCATTCCGGCCAGCAGGCCCACCATTGCTGCGCTCATCTCACTCACCTGAATCTCATGTCGATCGGTTCGTCCTGCCCGGCCGCGGAACGCGGGCGGGCCGGTGGCGCCACGTCACTGGACGCGGCCCTCGCCCTCCTCGCCTTCCTCCTCCTCATCGGGCAGGTGAACGTCGTCGACGGCGATGTTCACCTCGACCACTTCCAGGCCGGTCATGCGCTCCACGGCCGTGATGACGTTGGTGCGGACGTCGCCGGCCACGTCGACGATGGACACGCCGTACTCCACGACCACGTCCAGGTCCACGGCCGTCTGCCGTTCGCCCACCTCGACCTTCACGCCCCGGCTCATGCTGGAACGTCCTCCCGGAACCTTGTCCCGCACGGCACCCAGGGTGCGGGTCATCCCGGCGCCGAGGCTGTGGATACCCGGTACCTCACGGGTGGCCATCCCTGCGATCTTCTCGACGACGCTGTCGGCGATGGTGGTCCGCCCCCGCGTCTCGGGCGCGGTCCCGACGCCGCTCTGGCCTTGCAGAGGGTTGCCCGCGCTGCCCGGCCGGCTCTGACCTGAGACGGGGCTGATGCTGTCCGACATGAGGACCTCCTCCAAAGGATGTCCGTGCGGGCGCCGGTGCGGTGCCCTCGAAGGATCAGACACACCGCAGACCTATTCCTCACGTTCCTCACGTTCCTCCCGCCGCACGTACCATCGAGGAGTACGTGCGAAGACCGAGACGCCGGCCTCCGACGGGAAGCGAGCGGCGGATGCGCGAGCGGACCGGGCCCCCGACCCCACCAGGCGCGGCAGACCGGCGCCAGGCCGCCGCACAGTCCGTCGCCGACGGCCCGGCCGGAACGGACGCGTCCCGTGGCGCTCTGGCGGACAGGCTGCTGGCCGTCCGGGCTGCGGAAGGAGACGACGACGCGTTCGCCGTCCTGGTCCGCCGCCACAGCGGTCGGCTGACAGCCCTCGCCTACCACCTGCTGGGCAACCGGCCGGATGCCGAGGACGCCGTCCAGGACGCCTTCCTCAGCGCTTGGCGACAGCTGCCCGAATTCCGCCATGGCGCCGGGTTCGGCACCTGGATGTACCGCATCGTCACCAACCGCTGTCTCAATGCACTGCGCCGCCGGCCCCCCGCTCTCCCCCTGGACACCGTCCCGGAGCCCCCCGCCACCGACGCAGGCAGCACACCACCCCGCATGGCCGAGAGCGACGCCGCGGCGGCCGCACTGACCCAGGCGCTGGGGGGACTCACCCCGGAGCTGCGGACCTGCTGGGTCCTGCGCGAGCTGCACGGCCTGCACTACGACGAGATCGCCCAGGTGACGGGCACCAGCGAGCAGACGGTGCGCGGCAGACTCTTCCGTGCACGACGAGCTTTGACGGAGGCGATGCGCCCATGGCGCTAGACGACCCGCACCCCCACTCGGGCGAGGACCCGACGGCCGCACGCACCCGGAGGGCGGACGGCACGCTGCTCCCCGAGTCGGAGCTGCTCGCCGGTGGTGAACTGCTGCCCTGCGGCCGGCCCCTCCTCGACGCCTGGCAACAGGCCCGCAGCCCCGGCGCCACGGCACTCGACGCACACACCGGCGGCTGCCCCTACTGCCGACAGGCCGTCGAGGGGCTGCGCGCCCTCGACCGGGCCACCGAGTCCCTGCGTGCCGAGGAGCAACCCGACGTACACAGCCTCGCCGACCGGGTCATCAACGCGGTGCGGGCCGAGGTACGGCTCGGCGCGTCGCTGCCGCTGGACGACCCCGACCACGACCTGCGCATCGCCGAAAACGCCGCCGCGAAAGTGCTGCGCCGCGCCGCCGACACCGTGCCCGGCGCCCGCGCGGCCAGCTGCCACCTGAGCCCCACCCCCGACGACACCGCCGTCCATGTCGTCATGACGCTGGCCACCACTCTCGACCGACCACTGCGAGAGCGGGCCGCACACGTACGCCAAGCCGTCCTCCACGCCGCGCACCACGAGCTCGGCCTGGCCGTCACCGGCGTCGACTTGGAAATCACCTCCCTGCTGGAGCCCCTCCACGCGCCCTGGGACGACGTGCCCGCAGCGAGCAGACGATGACCTCCACCCCCAGCACGGACGTCCGCGAAGCCGCGGCCCGCGCTGCCCTCGACGTTCCCGGTGTGGCAGCCCTCCAGCCCGTCCTTGCCGACCGCCTCGCCGCCGTGGCCTCCCGCGTACGGCACGACGTGGATGCCGACCCCCATCCCGCCGTGGCCGGAATCCGGGCCGAACGCGTCCCCGAGAGCGGCTGGCATGTGGAAGTACGGTGCATGGTGCACGACGGCCGCCGCGTGGTCGACGTCGCCCGACAGGTATGCGAACACGTACAGGCCGCAGTCACCGCCCACCTGGTCCGACACGGCTCACCGGCACCCGTCACCGTCCAGGTCACGGTCACCCGCACCCTTTTGCCCGCATGAGCATGCCGGGCCACGCATCCGCCGTCCCGGGCAGCGTCCGCCGGACGTGGCCGGGCTAGGCCCGGTCCTGTCCGGGCTCGGGCCGGCTGCCGGGGCCCGGGCGCCGGGCCGCCAGCACCTCCTCGACGTCGAACTCCGCCAGGCCGAGGGGCGGGCCGGGGGGCGGCCTGCGCAGCGCCGCCCGTATCTTCTCGTTGATCTCGGAGAGGATCGCGCGGGCCTCGCGCTCGGAGCGTGCCGCCGAGACCGCCTCCAGGGCGTCCTCGGCCTCCTTGCGGAGCGCGAGCGCGGGCGGCAGGACCGCGAAGCCTTCGCGGTGCATCTTCTCCTTGATCCACCACATCTCGTCGTACGGGGCGTCGAGTGAGGGCAGCGGCTTTCCCAGCCCGGGCAGTTCCGCGAAGTCGCCGCGCTCGGCGGCCTCCCTGATCTGCCGGTCCACCCAGGACTCCACGCTGACGCCCGGGGGTTTGCGCTCGGTCACGGTGCCCTCCTCGTCCCTCGCCTGCCCTGCCCTGCCCTGCCCTGCCCTGCCCTTTGAACGTACTGCCGCGGTCCACGGTTCCGCCCCGGCGCCGCACTCACGTCGTCCAGCGCTCCGGGCCGGCCGAGGCCCGGGACGTGCGGGAACGCGCCGCCTGGGCGTGCAGCAGCTCGGCGGCGTCGGCCGTCGCCCGAAGGCGGGCGGTGACCGTGGCGTTCGCACCGGTGTCCACCTGCACGTCGGCCACCCCGCACACCCGCTCCCACGGGCCCTGGCTCAGCCGCACGCTCTGCACCTTGGCGTGCGGGACGAGCTCCGTACGGCGGCACAGGCGCCCGCTCCGAGCGGCGAACACGTCGTGCGAGACGGCCACCGCGTAGCCCTTCCACCACACCGGGACCGCCCACCGGGCGCCGGCCGGTGAGGGCGCGAAGCCGAGGGCCGCGAGGTCCACCCCCGGCAGCACCCGGGCGATCACCGCCTGGGCGGCGGCCCGCGTGGCCACCGGGACCAGGACCGTGTTCTTCGAGCCGGCCACGGCCAGCTCCACCCGGACCCAGTCCCGGCGCCGCCACAGCAGCGGTTCCACGATCCGCAGGCTCTGCACCCGCCCGGGCGGCACCGTCTCGTGGGCCCGGTCCAACAGCCCGTGGTCCAGGCGCAGCCCGTCCGGGGACTCGGCGACCCGCCAGTCGTACTCGGCCAGGAAGCGGCCGGCGGTGCCCGCCCAGACCCCGCCCAGGACGGGCAGCAGGGTGCCGAGCGCCACCCAGGGGTTGGCGCTGACCCACCACACCAGGGCGGGTGCGGCCAGGCCGACGGGGACCGCCGCCCACACGGAGAGGGTGAGGGCCAGCGAGCCGAGGAGTTCGCGGGGGCGGACGCGGAGCAGTTCGTGCTCCGGGGCCTCGCCCACCGCGGCGGCCCGTTCGGGCGCGAAGCCGGCCGCCCGGGCGAGCAGTTCGGCGCGCAGCGCCACCGCCTCGCGCTCGCCGAGGAAGGCCAGCTCGTCCTTGTCGCCGGTGCCGATGACATCGAGCCGGAGCTTGGCGACCCCGGCCAGCCGGGCCGCGAGGGGGCGGGTGACATCGACGGCCTGGATCCGGTCGAGGCGGAGGTGCGCGGTGCGGCGGAAGAGGAGCCCGGTGCGGATGCGCAGCTCGGTGTCGGTCACGGCGTAGTGCGTGAACCACCAGCTCAGGAACCCGTACAGGCCGAAGAGCAGGACCAGTGCGCCCGCGCCCGCGGTCCGCTGGGCGGTGGAGAGGTCCGCGAGCCACTGCGCCGCCCGCTCCCCCTGGTGCCCGGCCACGCCGAGGAGCGCGGCGATCGGCACCCAGGCGCGGCGCAGCGGGGTGAGCACGTGCAGCCGCCGCTCCCCGGCCGCCGCGGAGGCCGCCGCGTCGGCCGAGGCGGGGGCGTCGGCCGAGGCGGGAACGGAGGCGTCGGCGGGGACGTCGGCCGAGGCGGGGACGGAGGCGTCGGCGGCCGCGGGGTCGCCGGTCACAGCCCCGCCGACCTTGCCTCGCCGAGCTCCGTCAGCCGGTCCCGCAGCCGCTCCGCCTCGGCGGGCGCCAGCCCGGGGATCTTGGCGTCCGTCGCCGCGGCCGCCGTGTGCAGCTGTACGGAGGCCAGTCCGAAGCGGCGCTCCAGCGGGCCCGAGGTGACCTCGACCAGCTGCATCCGCCCGTACGGGACGACGGTCTGGGTCCGCCACAGCACCCCGCGGCTGATCAGCAGGTCGTCCGCCCGCTCGGCGTAGCGCCAGGACCGCCAGTTGCGGCCGAGCAGCACCCCGCCCCAGGCCCCGACGGCGAGCCAGAGCGCCCCCGCCGCCGCCCATGCGGGGCCGGCCGCCAGGCCCAGCACGACGGCCGTCCCCAGGCCGAGCAGGCCCGTCCAGCCCCACAGCAGCAGCCGCCGCAGCGCCAGCAGTCCCGCGGGCAGCCCCACCCACTCGGGGCGGCTCGTCTCACCCTCTGTCCCCGTTTCCATGCCCTCACCCTAGGACTGAGACAATGCGGCCATGACGGAGACCACGGTCGGCATCGGCGGTGCGGCGGAGAGCACCGACATGGTGCTCAACATCGGACCGCAGCACCCTTCGACGCACGGCGTGCTGCGCCTGCGCCTCGTCCTGGACGGCGAGCGGATCGTCAGCGCCGAGCCGGTCGTCGGCTATATGCACCGCGGCGCCGAGAAGCTCTTCGAGGCCCGTGACTACCGCCAGATCGTGATGCTCGCGAACCGCCACGACTGGCTCTCCGCGTTCTCGAACGAGCTCGGCGTGGTCATGGCCGTCGAGCGGATGCTCGGCATGGAGGTGCCCGAGCGGGCCGTGTGGATGCGGACCCTGCTCGCGGAGCTGAACCGGGTGCTGAACCACCTGATGTTCCTCGGCTCGTACCCCCTCGAACTGGGTGGGATCACCCCGATCTTCCACGCGTTCCGCGAGCGCGAGGAGCTCCAGGCCGTCATGGAGGAGATCTCCGGCGGCCGGATGCACTACATGTTCAACCGCGTCGGCGGCCTCAAGGAGGACCTGCCGGCCGGCTGGCTCGGCCGGGCCCGCGCCGCGATCGCCGACGTGCGCACCCGCATGGACGTGTACGACAAGCTGGTCCGCGGGAACGAGATCTTCCGCGGCCGCACCCGCGGCGTCGGCGTCCTGTCCGCGGAGGCGGTCCACGCGTACGGGGTCTCCGGGCCGATCGCCCGCGCCTCCGGGGTCGACTTCGACCTGCGGCGCGACGAGCCCTACCTCGCCTACGGGGAGCTCCAGGACGTCCTGCAGGTGGTCACGCGCACCGAGGGCGACTGCCTGGCCCGGTTCGAGTGCCTGCTGGACCAGACCCACAACTCCCTCGACCTCGCCGTCGCCTGCCTGGACCGGATGGCCGAGCTGCCGCCCGGCCCGATCAACCAGCGCCTGCCGAAGGTGCTGAAGGCGCCCGAGGGGGCCACGTACGCCTGGACCGAGAACCCGCTCGGCATCAACGGCTACTACCTGGTCTCGAAGGGCGACAAGACCCCGTACCGGCTGAAGCTGCGCTCGGCGTCGTACAACAACATCCAGGCCCTGTCGGTGCTGCTGCCCGGCCAGCTGGTCGCGGACATGGTGGCGATCCTGGGGTCGCTGTTCTTCGTCGTCGGAGACATCGACAAGTAGCGTGGACGGGCTGGGGAGTTGTCACACCCACCCCCTAGTCTGCGGGGATGACCCCAGAGATATCCGACGGCTACCTGCGGCGGCTGGGCTTCGCCCGGCCGCCGCGGCCCACCGCCGAGGCGCTGTTCGCGCTCCAGCGCGCGCACCTCGAACGCATCCCGTACGAGAACGTCGACATCCAGCTCGGCCGGCCGCCCGGCATCGACCCCGAGCTGTCGGCGCGCCGCTTCGCCGCCGGGCGCGGCGGGTACTGCTTCCACCTCAACGGCGCCTTCGCGCTGCTGCTCGAAACCCTCGGATACGAGGTGACCCGGCACCTCGGGGGCGTCCTCGGCGCGGGCGACCGGGAGCGCCGCGACGTCAGCGGCGACCATCTCGCGCTGAAGGTACGGGTGGAGGGCGAGGAGTTCTTCGTCGACGCCGGGCTGGGCGACGGGCCGTACGAGCCGCTGCCGCTGCGGGCGGGGACGTACCGGCAGGGCGGGTTCACGTACGAGCTGGCCCCGCTGGAGGACGGCGGCGACGGCGACGGGGGCGGCGGGGGCGGCTGGCGGTACGTCAACGACGGCGGGCCGTGCCCGGTGGTCAACTTCCGCTCCGCGCCTGCCGTGACGGCCGACTTCCAGGCCGAGCACCTGCGGCTGTCGACCTCCCCGGACTCCGGTTTCGTACGGACCCTCGCGCTGCTGCGGCGTGACGCGAAGGGCATCGACGTGCTGCGGGGGCGGGTGCTGAGCCGGATCGAGCCCGGGGAGGAGACGAGCGAGCGGGTCCTGGACACGCCGGAGGAGCTCTGGGCGGTCATGGGCGGGCTGTTCGGGCGGGAGCTCGACGATCTGACGCCCGTGGACCGGGCCGCGCTGTGGGCCGCGGCGTGCCGGTCCCACGAGGCGTGGCTGGCCGACCGCGCGGGCAGCGCCGTCGGCTGACGCCGGTGCGGGGGCGCGGTACCGCCCTGCCGGTGCAGGGACGGGGCGCTGTCCGTCGGCCGATGTCGGTGCGGGGGTGCAGACTGGGGCCATGTCCCACTCCCCCAGACGGGCCTGCCCCGTATGCGGGCGCGACTGCGCCGTGACCGCCGGCCGGATCGCCCGCCACGACCCTCCCGCCGGGCGGGGCCGCGGCGATCTGGTGTCCTGCCCGGGTTCCCGGGCGCGGGTGGTGCTCGGCGCCTCGGCGCCGGCCCTGGACGGCTTCGTACTGCCCCCTCTTCCGGGGCAGTTGCCGCTGTTCTGAGCTGAGTACGCGGCTGGGCGGGTCTGAGTACCCGCGCGGATCCCCCGTACCGCCCGCCCCGGAGACGATGACGGCATGACCTGGTACCAGCAGCCCGCCGCCCTCGACCCCGCCTCGCCCGAAGCCGTCTCCCGGCGCCGGGGCCGGACCTCGCGGATCACCGCCGTGCTGTTCCTGCCCGCCCTGGTGGCCGCGAAGGTGATGGTGCTGGCCACCGAGCGGGGCACGGCCTGTGTGATGCAGGGCGGCTGCGCCCCCTTCCCCGGTGTGTTCTTCCTGGCCCTGCTCGCCGCCGTGGTGGCCTCGGTCGTGGTGGTGGCGGCCGCGCCGCGCCGCTTCCAGGGACCGGCGCTGGCCGTTCAGCTGGCGCTGGAGACCATCGCCGTGCTGATGGTCCTCGCCTACCCCTGAGCCGGGCTCCCCAGCAGCCGGACGAGCCGTGAGCTGCTCTCGCCGCCGAAGCCGGCGTCGACCCCGCGCCGGTACAGCTCGGCGTGCGCGGCGAGGATGCCGGCGTCGACGCCCGAGTCGGCGGCGGTGTGCAGGACGTGCTCGACGCTCGCGGCGCACATGGACAGGCGCTGGTCCCGGCCGTCGTGGTCGTCCGCGTCGAGGGCCGCGGCGCTGTGGGTGTAGAAACCCCGCATGCTGTCGGCCGTGTACCCCGCGTACGGGAGGATGTCGGCCGCCGTCAGCCCGTTGGCGCGGGCGACGGCGACGGCCTGGTACCAGCCGGTGTACGCCGTCCAGAACATGATCATGTTGAGCTGGTAGTAGAGCTGCGCGTATCCGGGGTCCTCGCCCCGGTAGTCGGTGGCGGCGAGGACGTCGAGCGCGTCGCGGTGCTCCGCGTAGGCGCGCCGCGGACCGCTGACGAAGATCGAGGAGCCTTCCTGTCCGATCCCGGCGGGCGGCACGTTGACACCGCCGGTGAGGTAGGAGGCGCCGCGCGTTTCCGCCCACCCGGCGGCCCTGCGCGCCTTGTCCGGGACGTCGGAGGACAGGTTGACCAGGACCCGGCCGTCGAGGTCGGCGTCCGCCAGGACGGTGTACATGGCCTCCACGTCGATGAGGCTGAGGACGGTGAGGGGGCCGGCGGCGACGGCCTCCGCGGCGGAGCGGGCCCGGCGGGCACCGCGTCCGACGAGGTCGGCGTCTTTGCCGGCGCTGCGGTTCCAGACCGTGACCTCGTACCCCGCGTCGAGGTAGGCGGCGGCCATGGCCCGGCCCATGGGGCCGAGGCCGATGACGGTGACCGCGGCTTTGGTGCTGCTGCTCTGCTGCATGGCGGAGTTCTCCCCGGATCCGGTGGCGATGGCAGGGGCGTTGGCGTGGCGCTCTCTAGAACGAGCGCTCTATCCAGTGCCCGGAGCGACCGTAGCACGGGACTAGAACGAGCGCTCTATCCATTTCGGGGTAGGATTCCGCCCATGACAGCGACGAAGCCCGAACTGGGGACGCGCGAGCGGCTGGTCCGCACCGCCTCCCGCCTCATGCAGCACGGCGGGTACGAGAACACCCCGGTCAAGCAGCTCGTCCGCGAGGCGGAGGCCACCCTGGGCTCCCTCTACCACTTCTTCCCCGGCGGCAAGCAGGAGCTCGCGGTCGCCGCCCTCCAGTACGGCGACGCCGAGTTCGCGGAGCTGCTGCGGGCCGGACTCGCCGCGCACGCCGACCCGGCACGGGCCCTGGAGGAGGTCACGAGCCTGCTCGCCAACGCCCTGGCCGCCTCGGACTGGCGCGACGGCTGCCCCGTGACGGCGACCGCCCTGGAGACGGTCGGCCGCCTGCCCGACCTCCAGGCCGCCTGCGCCCAGGCCTTCGCCCACTGGCAGGAATTGGTGGCGGCGAAGCTCCTGGCCTCGGGCTGGCCGGAGGCGGAGGCCCGCGACCTCGCGGTGACCGTAGTGAACACGCTCGAAGGCGCGGAGATGACCTCGCAGGTCACCCGGAGCCGGACCCCGCTGCTACTGGCCGGTCGTCACCTGGCCCGGCTGGTGGGCTCGTACGCCCCCTGAGGGGAACGGGGACTACGAGATGGCGGTGCGCAGCCGCGCGACGTCGATCGGCTCGGTCTCGTCGTGGGCCGTCAGGTCGATGACCTGGCCCGGCGCCTCCTGCTCGGGGGTCGCCCCGGACTCCGGCTCGGCTGCGGCCTGCTCGCTCTCCGCCTTGTGGACCGCGAGGGCCTCGGCGCCGACGACGTCGGCCAGGTCCTCGTTCTGCACCGACTCGATCGCCGCGCGGGCCTGCGCCGCGCTCTTCGTGCCGAAGAAGTCGAAGCCGCCCTCGGTACGGGACGCCGTCCGCCGCGGACCCGCGTACGGGGCGACGGTCGCCGCCTGCCGCCGCGCCGGAACCGCGGAAGGCGCGGGAGCGGCAGCCTGCTCCGCCCGTCGGGCCAGCGCCACCAGCGCCGCGTGGGCACGGGCGTAGCCGACCGAGGTGGGCGCGCCGCTGGACGTGCGCTCCTCGGAGACCGGCGGGAGCTGCTTCGGGGCGGCCGGAGCCGCCGCGGCCTCGATGGCGAGCAGCCGGCGGCCCTCCAGGGCGCTGGCCCGCTCGGTCTCGGCGGTCGCGTACCGCCGCAGCAGCGCGGCGTGCTCGCCCCGCAGCCCGGCCAGTTCGACGCGCTTGGCCCGCAGCTTCGCGTCGAGCTTGGCGCGCAGCATCCGGGCCTCTTCGAGGTCGGATTCGAGCTCGGCTATGCGCTCTTCGGTCTTCCACTCGTCCTTGACCCGCTCCCGGGCCAGCTCCGCGACGCGGCGTCCGGCCGAGCGGTCCCAGGCGCGCATGACCACGGCGCCCGCGACACCCGCGGCGGCCGTGACGGCGACGAGCAGCCGCAGCGCCACTGGTTCCGCCGGCAGCCAGGCCGCTGCCGCGCTCGTGAGGGAGACACCGGCGACGGTCGTCGGCGTGAGCAACCGGTGCAGGGGTTCGGGATTGCGGTGGCGTCCACGGGGCATGGCCTGAAATTTACAGGGCGGGGACGTCGAGTGGGGTAACTGCCCGGCAATCTGTAGCCGGGCAGTTACCTGTCATTTCTCCATCAAACCGGTAGCTACTCCTACTTCAGCAGGCCCTTCGCCTTGAGGTAGGCCTTCGCGACGTCCGCCGGCTTTTCCCGCAGGGCGTCCACGCTGTGGTTCAGGTCGACGAGGTCGGCGGTCGTGAGGACCTTGGTCAGCTTGTCGAGCGCGGCGGCGACCTCGGGGGACCCGGCGTCCTTGGCGTTGACCACCGGCAGGACGTTGTCGGCGTTCTGCAGCTTCTTGTCGTCCTCCAGCAGCTTGAGGCCGAAGCCGTCGAGGGTGGCGTCCGTGGTCGTGGTGAGCGCCAGCTGGTCGACGCCGTCCTTGACGGCCTGCTTGGCCTGGGGTGTGCCGACGCCCTTCGGGTCAATACCGGAAACATCGATTCCGTATGTCTTCTTCAACCCCGGGGCGCAGAAGGGCCGTACGGCGCATTCGTCACCGGCCGCGATCTTCACCTTCAATCCCGACCTGCCAAGATCGGAAAGTGTCTTGAGGTTGTTCTTCGCGGCGAATTCGGCCGATACCGCGAACGCGTTCTGGTCGACCGCCGGCCCGGCCGGCAGCACCTTCAGCCCGAGCGGGGCCGCCAGCTTCTCCAGGCCCGACACCGTCGCCGCCACGTCGCTGGAGGCGACCGGCTTCCCCTCCGGCGCCTTGGGACCGTTCACCTTGGCGTTGAGGAACTCCGCGAGGGTGGCCGCGTACTCCGGGACCACGTCGATCTCGCCCTTCTCCAGCGAGGGCTCGTACAGCTCGCGGTTGTTGACGGTGGTGATCGACGTGCTGTAGCCCGCGTCCCGCAGCACCTGCGCGTACAGCTCCGCCAGCACGTTCGACTCGGTGAAGCCGGCCGCGCCGATCACCAGCTTGCCCTTGCCGGACCCGGAGCCGGACTCCGCGGACGCGCTCCCGCCCGCGTCCTTGCTCTTCTCCAGGCTGTCGCCGCCGCACGCGGTCAGCGAGACGGTCAGGGCCACCGCCCCCAGGGCCGCGCCGAGGACGCGCGTGGACTTGCTCATGGTTGCTCCTCCAAGGGAGACGAGATGACAGGGACAGGGGACCGGCGGTGCCGGCCGGGCAGGACTCAGCGCGCCGCCGGACGCGGGAAGAGCCGGTCCGCCGCCACCAGCACGCCCTCCACCAGCAGGGCCAGCGCCGCCACCAGCAGGGCTCCCGCGACGACCTGCGCCGTGTTGTACGTGTTGAAGCCGGCCGTGATGATCCGGCCGAGGCCGCCCTGCCCGACCATCGCCGCGATGGTGGCCGTGGCGATCACCTGGACGGCGCCCGAGCGCAGCCCCGTCATCACCAGACCGCGCGCCAACGGCAGTTCCACCCGCCAGAACAGCTGGCCGCCGGACATGCCCATGCCGCGGGCGGCCTCCACCACCGAGCGGTCCACCTCGCACATGCCCACGTACGCGTTGGTCAGCAGCGGCGGGACGGCGAACAGCACGAGCGCGACGATCGTCGGCAGGTAGCCCGCGCTGCGCAGCGGCGAGACCATGAACAGCGCCAGCACGGCGAAGACCGGCACGGCCCGCCCGGCATTGGACACGTTCACCGCGAGGGCGCCGCCCTTGCCGATGTGGCCGAGCCACAGGCCGAGCGGCAGCGCCACCGCACAGGCGAGGCCGAGGGCGATCCCGCTGACGTAGACGTGCTCGCCGAGGCGGTGCCACACGCCGTTCTCCCCGGACCAGTTGGCGCCGTTGGCCAGCCAGTCCCAGGCCCCTGACAGCGCACCCATCTCCTCAGGCCCCCTTCGCCGGTCGGGCCGCCCGCGTCCACGGCGTGAGCAGCCGCTGGAGGCCGAGCAGCAGCAGGTCCGCCACCAGGGCGAGCAGCACGCACAGCACCGAGGCGGTGAGCACCTGGGCCTTGAAGGAGCTGTTCACGGCCGGGGCGATGAGGTTGCCCAGGCCGCCCTTGCCCACGATGGAGCCGACGGTGGTCAGCGCCACCGTCGACACGGTGGCGATCCGCACCCCGGCCAGCAGGGCGGGCAGCGCCAGCGGCAGTTCGACCTGCCACAGCAGCCGGCCCGGCCCGTACCCCATGCCGCGCGCGGCCTCCCGCACCTCCTCGGGGACGGCTTCCAGACCGGCGATCACATTGCGGACCAGGATGGTCAGCGAATACAGCACCAGGCCGGTCACCACGAGCGCCGCCGACAACCCGAAGAACGGCAGCAGCAGGGAGAACATGGCCAGCGAGGGGATCGTGTAGAGCAGGGTGGTCAGGCCCAGCACGGGTGCCGCCCAGCGGCGGCCGCGGCGGGCCAGCAGGGCGAGCGGTACGGACACGAGGAGGCCGATCAGCACGGACGCGCCCGTGATCCAGACGTGTTGGAGCGTGGCGTCGGTGAGCTCCCGGGACCGGGAGCTGACGTAGTCCCAGCAGATCCAGTCGTTCGCCACCAGGCAGTTCTGCCCGCTCATGCCCCCACCCCCCTGCCGCCGCGCGCACGTCTTCCCGTACCGGATGCCCTCACGAGCGACCATAACGCCCGCCGCCCGCCATGGCCGGAATCCTTCGCAGTGGGGCAACACTCCCTTTACAAAACGGCTGTGCCGGTAGGGAAGGATGGCCGTGTGATCCGATTCGAGCACGTGACCAAGCGGTACCCCGACGGGACCACGGCCGTCGAGGACCTGTCCTTCGAGGTCGCGCAGGGCGAGCTGGTCACCCTGGTGGGCCCGTCCGGCTGCGGCAAGACCACCACCATGAAGATGGTCAACCGCCTGATCGAGCCGACCTCCGGCCGGATCCTGCTCGGCGGCGAGGACGTCTCCGGCGCCGATCCGGTCGAGCTGCGCCGCAGGATCGGGTACGTCATCCAGCAGGTCGGGCTGTTCCCGCACAAGACGGTGCTGGAGAACACTGCGACCGTGCCGCAGCTCATCGGCACCCCGAAGGCGAAGGCCCGCGCCCGGGCGGCCGAGCTCCTGGAGTTGGTGGGCCTCGACCCGGCGGTGTACGGCAACCGCTACCCCGAGCAGTTGTCCGGCGGGCAGCGCCAGCGCGTCGGGGTGGCGCGCGCGCTCGCCGCCGATCCGCCGGTGCTCCTGATGGACGAGCCGTTCGGCGCGGTGGACCCGGTGGTGCGCGAACGCCTCCAGAACGAGTTCCTCGCGCTCCAGAAGACGGTGCGCAAGACGATCCTGCTGGTCACGCACGACCTGGAGGAGGCCATCCGGCTCGGCGACCGCATCGCCGTCTACGGAGAAGGCACCATCGAGCAGTTCGCCCGCCCGGCCGCGGTGCTGGGCGCGCCGGCCACCCCGTACGTGGCCTCCTTCGTCGGCGCGGACCGCGGGCTCAAGCGGCTCGCGGTCACCCCCGTCGAGGCCGCCGACCTGGCGCGGCCCGACGACCGCGCCCCGGGCGCCCCGGCCGCCCCCGGTGCCCCGGCCGCCTCGGTCCAGCTGGGCGCGACGCTGCGCGAGGCCCTGGCGGCGCTGCTGCAGGAGGACTCGGGCCGGATCGGGGTCACCGACCCCGACTCGGGCGCGCTGGTCGGCGTCCTGACCCCGGAGGGCGTGCACCGGGCGCTGCGCCGGGCCCATGTGCAGGACGCCTGAGGCGGGCAGGCCCGGAAGGCACCGGGCAGCGGCCGGCGGCCCGGCCGGCGGCCGGCGGCCCCGGAACGACGTGTGACCGGCCTGGTCGGGCCGGTCACGGTCATTCCTGGCGGGCCGTCCCGCCTCGGGTCAGGCCTGGATGCGGTTGCTCAGCCACACCAGCATCGGCGGGATCTCGCGGCGCCAGGTGTTGAAGTTGTGGCCGCCGCTGTCGAGGATGATCGAGGAGACCCGGTCCGGTCCCTTGACCAGCTTGATGAACTTCTGGGTGTCCTCCAGGTTCGGCTCACCGGTCTGGCTGCTCGTCACGAGGAAGGACGTACCGGCCGGCTTCTTGTGCTCCATGCTGTAGAGGACGTCCGCGCGCTTCTTCAGCTTGTCGTCACCCTGGAACAGGTTGCCCGTCGTCGCGTCGTTCGCAGCGTCGTAGTACGCGGACAGGCCCACCCCCGCGCCGAAGGTCTGCGGGTAGTGCGCGGCGATCTTCAGGGCGCAGTAGCCGCCCGTGGAGTTGCCGATGAAGGCCAGGTTCTGGGGCTTCTTGCCGACCCGGAAGGTGTCCTGGATGGCCTGCGGCAGGTCCTGGGCGAAGAAGGTCTCGGTCTGCGGCCCACCCGGTATGTCCACGCACTCGGTGTCACGCGGCGGCGCGACGGTCGGGCGCAGCATGACCAGGATCATCGGCTTCATCTTGCCCGCCTTGGCCTGCTTGAAGGCCGTCATCGGGTAGTTCAGCCCTTTGATCAGGTTCTCGGCGGTGCCCGGGTAGCCGGTCAGCACGATGGAGGCCGGGAAGTTCTTGTCCTTGTGCTGCGGCTGGAAGTACTCCGGCGGCAGCCACACGTACCCGGGGCTCGTTATTTTCGACTTCTGGCCGGTTATGGCAACCTTCAGGATCTGTCCGCCCACCTGGGGCTGGGCACCGCCCGGCACGTCGAGCTTCTGCTTGTCGACGACCTTGATGTCCTTGCTGGACAGCGAGTGGTCGACGACCTTGCCGACCGATGTCTGCTGGCCGAACAAGTCGGCCCATGAGCCGTAGAAGGAGAACGACTTGTTCGCCGCCAGACCGACCGCGGAGAACAGCGCCAGCTGGGTCGCGAGCAGGAGGCCGATCCGGCCGAGCAGCGCACGCCAGGTGCGGCCCGAGAGCCGGGGCCAGAACCACACCGTGGCTGCGAACAGCAGCACACCGGCGACGATGGCCAGCGCCAGAACCGTATTACTGGTGAGACCCATGAGCAGTCAGTCGACTTTCTGATGGCAGGACTAGTTTTTCTCGACGGAAGAGTGAACCCGCTCGGCCTCGATGTCGTCCTAGTGGACGCACCACACCCCGGAGGCTGTCGCGGCCTTCGGCCACATGATCTCTCGCGGAGCAACGGGAAGCGATGTCTAGCAGGATAGATGGCGATAAGTCGGGACAGGTTCCGAAGCGGGCCCGCCGAATCCTCCGTGGTCCCCGACCGGAGTCGGTGCCCGGCCTGGTGGGTACGGCCGTAACGATCGTCGGCCTTCTGGACATCGCCGCGGGAGTCTTCCCGCGCTTCCGGCACAGCCGGATCCACGCGGTGACCGAAGTCCTGCCCGGCTCGCTGGGCCCCTTCGCGGCAGCGCTCGCCCTCAGCGCGGGCGTACTGCTCCTGCTGCTGGCCCACGGCCTCAAGCGCCGCAAGCGGCGGGCCTGGCGGGCCGCCGTGGTCCTGCTGCCGGCAGGCGCGGTGGCGCAGTTCACGTACCGGCACTCCGTCATCGGGGTCGTCATCGCGGCGGTGCTCCTCGGGCTGCTCGTGCGTCACCAGGGTGAGTTCAAGGCACTTCCGGACCCGCGCAGCCGCTGGAAGGCACTCGCCAACTTCGTGCTGATGGGCGCCGGCTCCATCGGCCTCGGCCTGGTCATCGTCAACTCGCACCCGGGCCGTGTCGTCGGCCATCCGGGTATTTACGAGCAGATCAGCCACGTCGTGTACGGCCTGTTCGGCTTCGAGGGACCGGTCGACTACGCGGGCCGGGTCTCGTGGACGGTGGGCTACTCCCTGGGCGCCCTCGGCATGCTGACCGCGCTCACCACCATCTACCTGGCCTTCCGCCCCGAACACCCGGCCGCCCGGCTCACCTCCGACGACGAGCTCAGGCTGCGGGAGCTGCTCGCCAAGCACGGCGGGCGCGACTCGCTCGGCCACTTCGCGCTGCGCCGCGACAAGGCCGTCGTCTTCTCCCCCAGCGGCAAGGCCGCCGTCACCTACCGCGTCGTCTCCGGCGTGATGCTCGCCTCCGGCGACCCGATCGGCGACGTCGAGGCCTGGCCGGGCGCCATCGAGCGCTTCATGGAGGAGGCCAAGGCCCACTCCTGGACCCCGGCGGTCATGGGATGCAGCGAGACCGGCGGCGAGGTCTGGACCCGCGAGACCGGTCTGGACGCCCTGGAGCTCGGTGACGAGGCGATTGTCGATGTCAAAGACTTCTCCCTCTCCGGCCGGCCCATGCGCAATGTCCGTCAGATGGTGAAGCGCATCGAGCGCAACGGCTACACCACCAAGGTCCGCCGCGTCAGCGAGCTGACGGAGGAGGAGCTGGAGCAGGTGCGCGGCGCCGCCGAGGCCTGGCGCGGCACCGACACCGAGCGCGGCTTCTCCATGGCGCTCGGCCGGGTCGGCGATCCGGGCGACGGCGACTGCTTCATCGCCACCGCCCACCGCGTGGAGGAGGGCGACACCAGCCCCTTCGGTGACCTCAAGGCGATCCAGCACTTCGTCCCCTGGGGCAAGGACGGCATGTCGCTGGAGCTGATGCGCCGCGACCGCGCCGCCGACCCCGGTATGAACGAACTGCTGATCGTCGCCTCTCTGGAGGCTGCGCCGTCGCTGGGCATCGAGCGGGTCTCGCTGAACTTCGCGATGTTCCGCTCCGCGCTCGCCCGCGGCGAGAAGATCGGCGCCGGGCCGGTGCTGCGGATGTGGCGCAGCCTGCTGGTGTTCCTGTCCCGCTGGTTCCAGATCGAGTCGCTGTACAAGTTCAACGCGAAGTTCCGCCCCCGCTGGGAGCCCCGCTTCGTCGTCTTCCGGCAGACCCGCGACCTGCCCCGCATCGGCTTCGCCGCGATGCAGGCCGAGGGCTTCGTGACCCTGGCGCTGCCGCGGCTGTTCGCCGCCCGCCGCCGGCCCAAGCCGGTGCGCACCTGCGCCCATACCCACCTGACCGCCACGGTCCCGGCCCAGGCGGAGCGCGAGGTCCAGGCCGCGTAAGGAGTGTCCGGCCGGGCGGGTCCCGGCCGAGCCGCCCGGCGCTCCGGAGCCCGGCCCCCGCCGTCCCGGGGCGCCGGGCTCCGGCGTTCCCGCCCCGGACCCGGCCCGTCCCGCCGCGGGCAGGGCCGGGGCGTGGCCGGGACCGGGCGGGGCGGGGGTCGGGGGCCGGTCACCCGCGTACGGCCCGGGCCGTACGGCGGCCCTACCCTGGGACCATGAACACGATGCACGGGGCCGCCGGACGGGGCCGGGTCGCAGGGCTGCCGGAATGGGACCGCTGCGGGGTCATGGGCGTCGTGAACGTCACCCCCGACTCCTTCTCCGACGGCGGCCGCTGGTTCGACACCACCGCCGCCGTCAAGCGCGGCCTCGACCTCGTCGCCCAAGGCGCCGACCTCGTCGACGTCGGCGGCGAGTCCACCCGCCCCGGCGCCACCCGCGTCGACGAGGAGGAGGAGCTGCGCCGGGTCGTCCCCGTGGTCCGCGGCCTCGCCTCCGAGGGCATCACCGTCTCCGTCGACACCATGCGCGCCTCGGTCGCCGCCCGGGCCGTGGCTGCCGGGGCCGCGCTGGTCAACGACGTCAGCGGCGGCCTCGCCGACCCCGGCATGATCCCGGCGGTCGCCGCCGCCGAGGTGCCCTTCGTGGTGATGCACTGGCGCGGCTTCAGCCAGGACATGAACAGCCTCGCCGTGTACGGGGACGTCCTCGCGGAGGTCACCGCCGAGCTCCGCGCCCGCATCGACGCGGTCGTCGCCGGCGGCATCGCCCCCGAGCGGCTCCTCGTCGACCCCGGACTCGGCTTCGCGAAGAACGCCGAGCACGACCTCGCCCTGGTCGCCCACCTCCCCGAGCTGCGCGCCCTCGGCTTCCCGCTGCTGGTCGCCGCCTCGCGTAAACGATTCCTCGGCCGGGTCCTGGCCGGCGCCGCCGACGCTCCGCCCCCGCCCGCCCGGGAACGCGACGCCGCCACCGCCGCCGTCTCCGCCATCGCCGCCCACCAGGGCGCCTGGGCCGTACGGGTCCACGAGGTACGGGCGACCGCCGACGCGGTTCGGGTGGCCCGCGCCGTGGAAGGGGCTCTGTGATCCAGCCCATCCGGCCCTCGGGTGGGACCCGTACAGCGTGGGAAGGGGAACGGTGAGCCGTACCGACGTCGAAGCGGTCGAAGAGACCAACACGGCCTTCTACGAGGCCATGGAGCGGGGGGACTTCGACATGCTGTCGGCGCTCTGGCTCGACGACGAGATCTCCTGCGTGCACCCCGGCTGGCCGGTGCTCTCGGGCCGCGGCGAGGTCCTGCGCTCCTACGCGCTGATCATGTCGCACACCGACTACATCCAGTTCTTCCTCACCGACACCAAGGTCGCCGTCATAGGCGACACCGCGCTGGTGACGTGCACCGAGAACATCCTCAGCGGCGGACCCGCCGAGGACGGCGGGGAGCTCGGTCCGCTCGTCGGCCAGCTCGTCGTCGCCACGAATGTGTTCCGACGCACATCCGGGGGCTGGCGGCTGTGGTCCCACCACGGTTCTCCGGTCCTGACGGAGTCCGAGGAGGACGAGGAGGAGGGCTCCGCCTGACCCTCCGGCGGGGTCCGGGCTGTTTCGCAGGTAAATTCGAAGACGGACGACGCCGACCGCACTCGGCGTAGGCCCATGGATCCGGGGAGTCCCGGACCGGAAGCACCTACGAAAGCAGGAGTGATTCGCGTGGATCGTGTCGCACTGCGCGGCCTGAAGGCTCGCGGGCACCACGGCGTCTTCCCCCGGGAACGCGAGGAGGGCCAGACCTTCATCGTCGACCTCGTGCTGCACATCGACGCCCGCCCTGCGGCGGCGGACGACGACCTGGCGAAGACCGTGCACTACGGGGTCGTCGCCGAGGAGGTCGTCGACGTGGTCCAGGGAGAGCCCGTCGACCTCATCGAGACCCTCGCCGAGCGGATCGCCCAGCAGTGCCTCAAGCACGAAGCGGTGGCACAGGTGGAAGTCGTCGTCCACAAGCCGGACGCGCCCATCACCGTCCCCTTCGACGACGTGACCATCACGATCACCCGGAGCCGCGTGTGAACAACGCACTGAACGCCCAGAGCGACCCCACCGTCCAGCCCGTGCCCGCCTCTGTCGTCGAGACGGTGGACGCGGCCGACGTGACCCTGTCCAACCCCAAATGGGCCGTGATCGCCCTCGGCGCGAACCTCGGCAACCGGATGGAGACCCTCCAGGGCGCCATCGACGCCCTCGGCGACACCCCCGGCCTGCGGGTCAAGGGCGTCTCCCCCGTCTACGAGACCGAGCCGTGGGGCGTCGAGCCCGGCTCCCAGCCCGCGTACCTGAACGCGGTCATCACCCTGAAGACCACCCTGCCGCCCTCCTCCCTGCTGGAGCGCGGCCACGCCATCGAAGAGGCCTTCGACCGCGTCCGCGACGAGCGCTGGGGTCCGCGCACCATCGACGTCGACATCGTGTCGTACGCCGACGTGGTCTCGGACGACCCGGTCCTGACCCTCCCGCACCCCCGCGCCCACGAGCGCGCCTTCGTCCTGGCCCCGTGGCACGACATCGACCCGGAGGCGCGGATCCCCGGCCGCGGCCCGGTGGCCGCCCTCCTGGCCGCGATCGGCCCGGCCGGCATCACGCCGCGCCCGGACCTGGAACTCCGCCTGCCCGAGTAGTCGTTAGTAGCCTGGGCACGGCTGCCGACAGGCAACAGGACGGAAGCGGGGAGCGGGCACGTGAAGCAACTGAGGCCGGCGGTTCTGGCGGGGATCTTCGTCGTCGCCGGGGTCCTGTCCTGGGCCGGCGCCCGGCTGTGGAGCGCGTACGGGACGCTGCCCGGCGTCCCGCTGGCCGCCCCCATCGTCCTGGGCGCCATCGCGGTCGTCCTGCTGGCCACGGCCCTCTCGCTGCGCTCCCGCCTGAAGGCCCAGCGCGAGCGCCGTCCGGACGCCAAGGGCGTGGAGCCGCTCATGGCGGCCCGCGCCGTCGTCTTCGGCCAGGCCAGCGCCCTGGTGGCGGCCCTCGTCGCGGGCATGTACGGCGGTGTGGGGGTCTTCCTCTGGGCCGGCGGCCTGGAGGTGCCCGCCCGCCGCGACCAGGCCTGGTACGCCGGTTTCTCTGTCCTGGCGGGCGCGGCCGTGATCGCCGCCGCCCTCTTCCTGGAGCACGTCCTCAAACTCCCGGAGGACGACGACACCACCCCCCAGTCCTCGGCCCGCGCCTAGCCGGCCCGCAAGGCCCGCAAACAGCAGTCCCCTCTGTGAAGTCACACAGAGGGGACCGCGGCGGGCCGCGCCGGCAACCTGCCTAGCGAGCGAGGATGAGGCTCATGGCCTCGCTGCGCGTCGCAGGGTCACGCAGCTGGCCGCGCACCGCGGAGGTGGTGGTCTTGGCGCCCGGCTTGCGGATTCCGCGGACCGACATGCACATGTGCTCGGCCTCGATCACGACGATGGCTCCGCGAGCCTCCAGGATCGCCATGAGGGAGTCGGCTATCTGCGTCGTGAGACGTTCCTGCACCTGCGGCCGCCGGGCGAACACGTCCACGAGACGGGCCAGCTTCGACAGGCCGGTGATCTTGCCGCTCTCCGCCGGGACATAGCCGACGTGGGCGACACCGTGGAAGGGCAGGAGGTGGTGTTCGCACAGGGACACGATTTCGATGTCCTTCACCAGGACCAGCTCATCGTGTCCGAGGTCGAACACCGTCGTCAGGACGTCCTCGGGCTTCTGCCACAGGCCCGCCAGGATCTCGCGGTACGCACGCGCCACACGGGCCGGGGTCTCCAGGAGGCCCTCCCGGTCCGGGTCCTCGCCGACCGCGATCAGGAGTTCGCGGACCGCCGCCTCGGCGCGCTTCTCGTCGAACGTGCCGATCGTGCCCTCGTCACCGGACAGGGTCACTGGGTCCGTCATCTTTTCCTCGTTCCTGTGTGCACTGGCGCATGCGGGCACATGAAAGTGCCGCGCCCCCACAGGCTAGAACCTGGGGGGCGCGGCATCCATTCCGGGACGGACCCGGCGCCGGCTACTCGGCGCGGTCCTCCGAGGAGGGCTCCTTCTCCACCGACACGACCGGCGCGCTCGCCGCCGACGTGCCGTTCGCCGCGTTCGTCAGCTGGAGCTCCTTGGGAGAGAGCACCGGCGGACGGGTCGACGGAGTGCGGTGGGCGGAACCGGTCCACGCCGGGCGGGCCGGGCGCTTCACGATCGTCGAGAAGATCTCGGCGATCTCCTCCTTGCCCAGCGTCTCCTTCTCCAGGAGCGCGAGGACCAGGTTGTCGAGCACGTCGCGGTTCTCGACCAGGATCTCCCAGGCCTCGTTGTGCGCGGTCTCGATGAGCTTCTTGACCTCTTCGTCGACCAGCGCCGCGACCTCTTCCGAGTAGTCGCGCGGGTGCGACATCTCACGGCCCAGGAACGGCTCCGTGTTGTCGCCGCCGAACTTGATCGCGCCCAGCCGCTCGGTCATGCCGTACTGGGTCACCATCGCGCGGGCCGTCGCCGTGGCCTTCTCGATGTCGTTCGCCGCACCGGTGGTCGGGTCGTGGAAGACCAGCTCCTCGGCCGCGCGCCCGCCCAGCATGTAGGCCAGCTGGTCGAGCATCTCGTTGCGCGTGGTCGAGTACTTGTCCTCGTCGGGCAGGACCATGGTGTAGCCCAGGGCCCGGCCGCGGGACAGGATCGTGATCTTGTGGACCGGGTCGGAGTTCGGGGACGCCGCCGCGACCAGGGCGTGGCCGCCCTCGTGGTAGGCGGTGATCTTCTTCTCGCGGTCCGACATGATCCGGGTCCGCTTCTGCGGGCCCGCGACGACGCGGTCGATCGCCTCGTCCAGCATGTGGTTGTCGATCAGCTTCCGGTTCGAGCGGGCGGTCAGCAGGGCCGCCTCGTTCAGCACGTTGGACAGATCGGCACCGGTGAAGCCGGGGGTGCGGCGGGCGACGGCCGACAGGTCGACGTCCGGAGCGACCGGCTTGCCCTTCTGGTGGACCTTGAGGATCTCCAGACGGCCCTGCATGTCCGGACGGTCGACGGCGATCTGCCGGTCGAAGCGGCCCGGGCGCAGCAGCGCCGGGTCGAGGATGTCCGGGCGGTTCGTGGCGGCGATCAGGATGACGCCGCCCTTCACGTCGAAGCCGTCCATCTCGACGAGCAGCTGGTTGAGGGTCTGCTCACGCTCGTCGTGGCCGCCGCCGAGGCCCGCACCGCGGTGCCGGCCGACGGCGTCGATCTCGTCGACGAACACGATCGCCGGGGCGTTGGCCTTGGCCTGCTCGAACAGGTCGCGGACACGCGAGGCGCCGACACCGACGAACATCTCGACGAAGTCGGAACCGGAGATCGAGTAGAAGGGGACCCCGGCCTCGCCGGCGACGGCGCGCGCCAGCAGGGTCTTGCCCGTGCCGGGCGGACCGTAGAGCAGGACGCCCTTGGGGATCTTGGCGCCGACGGCCTGGAACTTCGCCGGCTCCTGGAGGAACTCCTTGATCTCGTGGAGCTCCTCGACGGCCTCGTCCGAGCCCGCGACATCGGCGAACGTCGTCTTCGGGGTGTCCTTGGTGATGAGCTTGGCCTTGGACTTCCCGAAGTTCATCACCCGGGAGCCGCCGCCCTGCATCTGGTTCATCAGGAACAGGAAGACGACGACGATGAGGACGAAGGGCAGGAGCGAGAGCAGCACGCTCAGGAACGGGCTGGTCTTGTCCGGCGCGACCTTGTAGCCGTCCGGGATCTGGCCGGCTTCGTACTTGGTCTGGAGGTTCTGGGCGAGCTGGACGCCCTGGTCCCCGATGTAGTTGGCCTGGAACTTCGAGCCGGAGTTGTCGGTGAGCTTCTGGTCCTTCTTCAGCTCGACCTTGATCATCTGACTGTCGCCGGTGGTGAGCTCGGCGCTCTGCACCTGGCCACTGTTGATCGCCTTGATGACCTCGCTGGTGTCCACCGTCTTGTAGCCGCCGCTGGAGCCGACGACATTCATCAACACGACCACGGCGAGGACGGCCAGCACGATCCACATGACCGGCCCACGGAAGTATCGCTTCACGTCCATCCATACGGGGCGCCGGGCGCCCCGTCCCTCCTGCCCGTAGGTAAATGCTGCTGTGAGTAAAGACTGTTCTTCGGAATGTACCCCTGTATTGTCACCCGCGGCCCCGTGGGACGGCTGACAGAACTGCTTTCCCCTGCTCCAACGGCGGGAATCGCTCCAGGGTTCCCGGTCGAGGGCCCCGGCCGGGGCCCTCGTGCGCCGGGGGGCGTCAGCCGCCGTAGACGTGGGGCGCGAGGGTGCCCACGAAGGGCAGGTTGCGGTACTTCTCCGCGTAGTCGAGGCCGTAGCCCACGACGAACTCGTTCGGGATGTCGAAGCCGACCCACTTCACGTCGATGGCGACCTTGGCGGCGTCGGGCTTGCGCAGCAGCGTGACGACCTCCAGGGAGGCCGGCTGGCGGGAGCCCAGGTTCGACAGCAGCCAGGACAGGGTCAGACCGGAGTCGATGATGTCCTCGACGATCAGGACGTGCTTGTCCTTGATGTCGGTGTCGAGGTCCTTGAGGATCCGGACCACGCCGGAGGACTGGGTACCGGCGCCGTACGAGGACACCGCCATCCAGTCCATCGTGAGCGGGGTGGACAAGGCGCGCGCCAGGTCCGCCATCACCATCACCGCGCCCTTGAGGACGCCGACGATGAGCAGGTCCTTGCCCGCGTACTCCGCGTCGATCTTCGCGGCCAGCTCGGCCAGCTTCGCGTCGATCTCTTCCTTGGTGATGAGCACCGACTGGAGGTCGTTGCCCATGTCCTTCTCGTCCACCCGCATCACTTTCGTTGTCGGCCGGGGCTCCGGGGGGTGCCCCCGGAGGACTCAGCCGTGTCTCAGCACCAATCAGCCCTGCCGGATGACAAGTCTGCCACCCTGCCGCTGGGCCTCGACCCGTCCGGGCAGGTTGATGGCGCCCTGACCCCGCCATCCGGTGATGAGCCGGTCGACTTCCTCGATGTGGCGGGCGAAGAGGGAGCCTGCGGGGGAACCGGCCGCGACCACGGCCCTGCGCAGCACGCGGCGGCGGACGGCCGGGGGCAGGGCGTACAGCTTGGCGCACTCCAGCCGGCCGTCCGCGTCCCGTACGCCCGCCTCGGCCTCGGCGGCCCAGGCGTCCAGGGCGTCGGCGTCGTCGCGGGAGAGCTGGGCGGTGCGGGCCAAGGCCTCGACGACTCCCTTGCCGAGCGCCTTCTCAAGGGCGGGCAGTCCCTCGTGGCGCAGCCGGGAGCGGGTGTAGGCGGGGTCCATGTTGTGCGGGTCGTCCCAGACGGGCAGCGACTGGACCATGCAGGCCTTGCGGGCGGTCTGCCGGTCGATCTGCAGGAAGGGCCGGCGGTAGCGGTGGGAGCGGCCGGGACCGCCCGACACTTCCGCCATGCCGGAGAGCGAGCGGATGCCGGAACCGCGGGCGAGACCCAGCAGGACGGTTTCGGCTTGATCGTCCCGGGTGTGGCCGAGCAGCACGGACGCGGCGCCCAGCCGGTCGGCGGCCTCGTCCAGGGCGGCGTAGCGGGCGTCGCGGGCGGCGGCCTCGGGTCCGCCGTCGCGGCCGACGCGCACGGCGACGGACTCCACCGGGTCCAGGCGGAGTGCGGTCATGCGGGTGACGACCTCGGCGGCGCGCAGGTCGGAGCCGGCCTGGAGCCCGTGGTCGACGGTGACGCCGCCGGCCCTGATCCCGAGCTTGGGGGCCTCGAAGGCGAGCGCGGAGGCGAGCGCCATGGAGTCGGCGCCGCCCGAGCAGGCGACGAGCACGAGCGGCGGCTCGCCTCCCGCGGTCCGCGCGGCGAGGTCGGGGAGGTCGGTGAGGTCGGTGAGGACGTCGTGGAGTACGCGGCGGACCGCCAGGCGTATCGCCGCGACCGCAGGATGGGGACCCATGTCCGGTGCCCTTCGGTGGAGTCGGATGCCTCGAAGGCGTTGGGGTGTGGTGCTCGGGGTGTGCCGGTTGCCCTCCCGCGCGGGCGCGCCCCCGCGGGAGGGAGTTGTCACTCAGAGTGCGTCGATGGTGACAGAACCGAGCGGTTCCCTGAGCATCGCACGGCGTTCCACGCCCCACGGTCCCTCGGACGGGTGACGCTGCTTCCCCCAGTGAGACATGTTTACGCCCCCTGAGTCACTCCCCTTCGCTCTGTTCGCTCCCCTTGCGGTGGACGCGGGCCACCCAGTCGGCCGGGCTGGCGATCTCGGCCTTCGTCGGCAGCGTGTTCGGAGAGGTCCACACCCGGTTGAAGCCGTCCATGCCCACCTGTCCGACGACGGCGCGGACGAAGCGCTCGCCGTCGCGGTACTGGCGCAGCTTGGCGTCCAGGCCCAGCAGTTTGCGCAGGGCTGCGTCCAGGCGGCCCGCGCCGCTGGCCCGGCGCTGCTGGAACTTCTCGCGGATCTCGGTGACGGAGGGCACCACCTCGGGGCCGACCCCGTCCATGACGAAGTCGGCGTGGCCCTCCAGCAGGGACATGACGGCGGTGAGCCGGCCGAGCACCTCGCGCTGCTCGGGGGTCTGGATGAGGTCGACCAGCGAGCGGCCCTCGTCGCCGTGCTCGGTGTCGGGGCGGCCCCCGACGAAGGACTGGGCGGCCTCGCGCAGCCGCTCCAGGATGGTCGCCGGGTCCATCTCGGTGGCGCCGAGGAAGGTCTGGATCTCGCCTTCGAGGTGGTCGCGCAGCCACGGGACGGCGCTGAACTGCGTACGGTGCGTCTCCTCGTGCAGGCAGACCCACAGCCGGAAGTCGTGCGGGCGCACGTCCAGCTCGCGCTCGACCTGCACGATGTTGGGGGCGACGAGCAGCAGCCGGCCGCCGCCCGCGGCGGAGCCCGGCAGGTCGCCGCCGGCGGGTGCGAAAGTCTCGTACTGGCCGAGCACGCGGGAGGCCAGGAAGCTCAGCAGCATGCCCAGCTCGACGCCGGTGACCTTGCCGCCGACCGCTCCGAAGACGGCGCCGCCGGGGGAGTTCGACCGGCGGTCCTGCATCCGGCCGAGCAGGGGTCCGAGGAGCTCCCGGAAGCCGGCGACATTGGCCTTGACCCAGCCCGCGCGGTCGACGACCAGCACGGGGGTGTCGGGGACGGCGACGCCCTCGGGCATCATCCGCGTGAACTCGCGGACGTGGCGCTCGGAGGTCCTGGCATGCCTGCGCAGTTCCGCCACCACGGCCCGGGCCTCGTCCCGGCTGACCTCCGGGCCCGGCCGGACCAGCCGGGTCGCGGTCGCCACCGCGAGGTTCCAGTCGACCATCTCGGCACCACCGATGCTCGTCATGCGTCAACCGTACGTGGACCGGGGCCGGTGCGGATCCCCTGCGAATCTACGAAGCGCGCGCCACGGCGGCGGCCAGCTTGTCGAGGCCCTTCTCCGCGGCGGCCCCGTCGGGGGCGTTCGCCGTCAGGAACGCGAAGGCGAGCAGTCGCCCGGAGGGGTCGACCACCGTCCCGGCGAGTGAGTTCACCCCGGTCAGGGTGCCCGTCTTGGCGCGGACCAGGCCGGCGGCCGGGGAGGTGCCGGCGTTGCGGCTGCGCAGGGTCCCGGTGAAACCGGCGACGGGCAGCCCGGTGAGCACCGGCCGCAGCTCCGGCCGCTGCGGGTCGGCGGCCTTGGCGAGGAGGGCGGCCAGCAGGCCGGTGGTGATCCTGTCCGCGCGGTTGAGGCCGCTGCCGTCGGCGAAGCGGGACCCGGAGACGTCGATGCCGAGGGCGGCGAGGCGGTCGGTGACGGCCTTCTCGGCGCCTTCGAAGTCGGCGGGCTGCCCCGAGGCGAGGGCGGTCTGCCGGGCCAGCGCCTCGGCGATGTCGTTGTCGCTGTTGGTCAGCATCCGCTCGACGAGGCCCGAGAGCGGGGCGGAGAGGGTGGTGGCGAGCGGCGGGGCCCCGGCGGCGGGTCTGGCCCGAGCGGGTTCGCCGCCGACCTTGATGCCGCGTTCCCCCAGGAGGGCGGCGAAGGCGCGGGCGGCCTCCATGGCGGGGTCCTCGACCCGGTCGACCGGTCCGGAGGTGGAGTCGTCGATGCGGCCTTCGTCGGCCGCCAGGGCGCTGACCGGCGCGATGTTCGGGTTGACGCCGATCGGATGGCGGGCGGGGCCGGTGTAGAGGGAGTCGTCGTAGCCGAGGACCACCGTGTCGGTCCCGGCGGCCTTGAGGGCCTGGGCCGTGTCGGCGGCCAGGGCGAGGAGGCTGCCCCCGGATCCGGCGGGGCTCTTCTTGCGGGCGGTGAGGGAGGGGTCGCCGCCGCCGACCAGGACGATCTGCCCGGGGGCGGTGCCGGGGGCGACGACGGTGCGGATCCGGTGCTCGGGGCCGAGCGCGGTCAGGGCGGCGGCCGCGGTGGCGATCTTGATCGTGGAGGCCGGGGTCATCGGCTCGCGCGAGCCGGACTCGTACAGCACCTGGCCGGTGGCGATGTCGATCACGGAGGCGGTCCGCAGGGTGCCGAGCGCGGGATCGGACAGCAGCGGGGCCAGGGTCTGCGCGAGGGACCCGGAATCGGCCGCGGCGGCCTTCCGGGGGGCGCCGGGGCCGATCCCTCCGAGCACCCCGGGAGCGCTCGGCGCGGCCTGCGGGAGCGGCCCGGTGCCGTGATCTGCGCCACCCGTGAGGCTCCAGGAGGCGGCCCTGTCCCGCTCGGCCTTACGCTGGCCGGAGTCCCAAGGACCGGCGGCGGTCACCGCTGCCACCGACAGGGCGAGGCCGGCGACGGCCGAACCCGCGATGAGCTGCCACGTCTTGACCAATGGCACCTCGGACCAGCCCCTTTCGCGATCACACACATGCGTGAGGGACACTTAACCACTGCGTCTTGCCGCGAGCATGGCACCCCACCCGGCAGGGCTGGGACGGACGCGCACGCAGGTGAATCAACGCAGTCTCGAAGCAATGAAGCTGATCATGGAGGAGCAGGACGTGGAGTTCGACGTCACCATCGAGATCCCCAAGGGTTCGCGGAACAAGTACGAGGTGGACCACGAGACCGGCCGGATCCGTCTGGACCGTCGCCTGTTCACCTCCACCAGCTACCCGGCCGACTACGGCTTCGTCGAGAACACCCTCGGCGAGGACGGCGACCCGCTGGACGCGCTGGTCATCCTGGACGAGCCGACCTTCCCGGGCTGCCTGATCAAGTGCCGCGCGATCGGCATGTTCCGCATGACGGACGAGGCGGGCGGCGACGACAAGCTGCTGTGCGTGCCGGCGTCCGACCCGCGCGTGGAGCACCTGCGCGACATCCACCACGTGTCGGAGTTCGACCGCCTGGAGATCCAGCACTTCTTCGAGGTCTACAAGGACCTGGAGCCGGGCAAGTCGGTCGAGGGTGCCAACTGGGTGGGCCGCGCCGAGGCCGAGGCCGAGATCGAGGCCTCGTACAAGCGCCTTGAGGCGCAGGGCGGCCACCACTGAGCCCATGGGCTCCGCCGGGCGACCGGCAGGCGGGACCTCCCGCCGCCCCGTGACACCGCGGGCGGCACCCCCTCGTGCAGGGGGTGCCGCCCGTCGGCGTTTCCGGGACCGGCCCGCTTCGCGGCGGATGAGGGCGTTCCGCATACTGATACCCGGGCTGGGCGGACTGGAGGGCGCGTGACGGAGGCCGAGGGATTCGGGCCGGAAGACCGGAAGCCGACATCGGACGAGGCGCACAGCGCCTTCACCCCGCCGCCCGGGATGGAGCCGGAGGCCCCGGAGGACGACCATCCGACCTCGGAGTTCTCCATGCCCGGCGGTTTCGAGGCGCCGGCCCCCGCCCCCGAGGGCTCGGCCTTCGCGCCGCCGGCCACCTACAGCGCCCAGCACTCCCCGCCCGCCTACACCCCCGCGCACGGGTTCCCCGTCTCGCGCATGCCCGAGTCCCCCTGGCAGGACCGCATGCGCACCATGCTGCGCATGCCGGTCGACGTCCGGCCCGTCCCCGAGCACGTGCACAAGCACAGCGAGTCCGGGCCCGCCGTCGGCCGTGTGCTCGACCTGACCCTGCGCATCGGCGAGCTGCTGCTCGCGGGCGGTGAGGGGGCCGAAGACGTGGAGGCCGCGATGTTCGCGGTGGCCCATTCGTACGGGCTGGACCGCTGCGAGCCCACCGTCACCTTCACCCTGCTGTCGATCACTCACCAGCCCTCCCTGGTGGACGACCCGGTCACGGCGAGCCGGACCGTCCGGCGCCGCGGCACGGACTACACGCGCCTGGCGGCGGTCTTCCGGCTGGTGGACGACATCAGCGCCCCCGAGATCGACATCTCCCTGGAGGAGGCCTACCGGCGCCTGGCGGAGATCCGCCGCAACCGCCACCCCTACCCCACCTGGGTGCTGACGACCGCCGCCGGGCTGCTCGCCGGGGCCGCCTCCACCCTGGTCGGCGGTGGCGTGGTCGTCTTCTTCGCGGCCGCGATCGGGGCGATGCTCGGCGACCGGCTCGCCTGGCTCTGCGCCGGCCGCGGGCTGCCGGAGTTCTACCAGTTCGTCGTCGCGGCGATGCCGCCCGCCGCGATCGGCGTGGCCCTGAAACTGGCCGACATGGACGTGCTCGCCTCCGCGGTGATCACCGGCGGGCTGTTCGCGCTGCTGCCCGGGCGGGCCCTGGTCGCCGCCGTGCAGGACGGCCTGACCGGCTTCTACATCACCGCCTCGGCCCGGTTGCTGGAGGTCATGTACCTCTTCATCGGCATCATCATGGGCGTCCTGGCCGTGCTGTATCTCGGGCTCCAGCTGGGCGCCGCGCCCAAGCCGGAGGAGGCCATCCAGATCACCCAGCGGCCGCTGATCCAGATCGCGGCCTCGATGGTGCTGGTGTTCACGTTCGCGATCCTGCTCCAGCAGGAACGTTCCACCGTGTGGATCGTGACGCTCAACGGCGGGGTGGCCTGGGTGACCTTCGGGGCCCTCCACTACGCCGGCGGCATCCCGCCCGTGCCCTCCACCGCCGTCGCCGCCGGCCTCGTCGGCCTGTTCGGGCAGCTCTTCTCCCGCTACCGCTTCGCGTCCGCCCTGCCGTACGTGACCGCCGCGATCGGACCGCTGCTGCCCGGCTCGGCGACGTACTACGGGCTGCTGCTCATCGCCGAGAACGAGCTCAACCGGGGTCTCGGCTCGCTGACGAACGCCGCTGCCATCGCGCTCGCCATCGCGATCGGCGTCAACCTCGGTTCGGAGACCTCGCGGCTGTTCATGCGGATCCCGGGGGCCGCGACCGCCGCCAAGCGCCGTGCGGCGAAGCGGACCCGCGGCTTCTGAGACACGTACGCCCCGGGACTCCGGCGGAGTCCCGGGGCGCGGGCCGCGTCCTGCGCGGCAGACCGTCAGCGCTTGGCGTGGCGGCGGCGCTCGCCCACGGGCGGGCCGCCGGCCGCGGCGGCCCTGCCCTCCCTGCGGGCCTTCAGCACCTCGAAGATCACGGGGATGAGGGAGAGGAGGACGATCAGGACGAGGATCACCTCGACGTTCTCCTTGATGAACGTGATCTGGCCGAGCCAGTAGCCCGCGACCGTCAGCCCCGCACCCCAGGCGATTCCGCCGATGACGTTGTACGTCAGGAAGGTGCGGTATTTCATGGAGCCGGCGCCCGCGACCATCGGGGCGAAGGTGCGGACGATCGGGACGAAGCGGGCGAGCACGATGGCCTTCGGGCCGTGCTTGTCCATGAACTCGTGCGCCTTGTCCAGGTTCTCCCGCTTGAAGAGCTTCGACTTCGGCCGGTTGAAGATCTTCGGCCCGAAGAACTTGCCGATCATGTAGCCGACCTGGTCGCCGATGACCGCGGCGGCCGCGATCAGGGTGCACACCAGCCACAGCGGCTGCTTGATGTACTCACCGTTCGCCACCAGCAGGCCCGCCGTGAACAGCAGCGAGTCGCCGGGCAGGAAGGCGAACAGCCCCGACTCCGCGAAGACGATGACCAGGATGCCGATCAGGCCGTAGTGCGAGATCAGATAGTCCGGGGACAGCCACTCAGGGGCGAGCGCAAGGGTGTACACGAGTTCCGGGCTCTCCTGGATCGGGGGACGTCCGCGGGTGTCGGCGGTGCGGCGGACGAGAGGGCGGTCTCAATTATCAACGCACACGGCCCCCGCCCGGTTCCAGGTGCCGGGAGAGGGCCGTTTCACAGGTGCGGTGCGGGTGGGACGCAGCTACGCAGCGCGGACCGCGTTGGCGACGATCGCGTCCCGCACGAACACCGCAAGGCCGGGGCGCATCGCGTCGTAGTAGGCCGTGAACCGCTCGTCCGCGACGTACATCTCACCCAGGCAGGTGTGCATCTCGTGCGAGCAGGTGTAGCAGTTGCGGTCGATCCAGCCGCGGTGCTCCTCGGCCAGGTCCATGGCCTCGCCGGAGTCCGCGGCCGCACCGGCCTCCATCAGCGCGACGAACCGGCGGTTGATGCCGTCCGCCTCGTCCTGGAAGCGCTTCCAGTCCTCCTTCGTGTAACCCGCCGTCCGGCGCGCGGACTCCTTGTACGCGTCCGTGTCGCCCCAGCGCCGGTACGCCTCGTCCGCGTACTGGTCGGGGTCGAAGTCCCCGAAGACCTCGAACTTCTCCTCGGGCGTGAGATTGATGCCCATCCTCTGTGCCTCCATGGCGTGCTCCACGGCCTCGGCCATCTGCTGGAGCCGGGCGATCCGGTCGGACAGGAGGGCGTGCTGCCGGCGCAGGTGCTCCCTCGGGTTCGTGTCCGGATCGTCCAGCAGGACCGCGACCTCTTCGAGCGGGAAGCCGAGCTCCCGGTAGAACAGGATCCGCTGCAGCCGGTCGAGGTCGGCGTCGTCGTAACGCCGGTGACCTGCGGTGCTGCGGTTGCTCGGGGAGAGCAGGCCGATCTCGTCGTAATGGTGCAGGGTGCGCACCGTGACCCCGGCGAATCCGGCGACCTGTCCCACGGAGTAGCCCATCGTTTCCGCTCCTCGGTTTGGGTACGCCCTTCACTCTGGGTCCTCACGCCACGTGAGGTGCAAGTCCTGCGCGGGAGGGCGGCGCTATCCCATGGCCTTGGTGCCGTCCAGGGACTCCCGGATGACGTCCGCGTGGCCCGCGTGCCGCGCGAACTCCTCCACCAGGTGCAGCAGCATCCAGCGCATCGAGACCTTGCCGTTCTCGGGGAACCAGGGCGCCGGCGGCAGGGGGAAGGTCTCGTCGAGGCTGGGCAGCTCCTGCACGAAGCTCGTCAGCTCCGCCGTGACCCCTTCCCAGAAGGCCTGGACGGACGCGACGCTCTCGCCGTCGACGAGGCGGAAGGCCTCGCCCCAGGTCTCGGCGGTGCGCTGGATCTCGTTGGGCCGCTGCTGCGCCATGCGCAGCCAGCCCAGCTCGACCTCCGCCACGTGCTTGAGCAGCCCCGAGAGCGACAGCTCGCTGGCGCTGGGACGGCTCGCCGCCTGCTCCTCGGTCAGTCCGGCCAGCGCTTCGCGGATCGCCGTGCGCTGGGATTCGACGAAGAGCAGGAGGGTGCCGCGCTCGTCGCCCGGGATCTCTTCGGAGAGGTGAGCCATGACCAACCGCCTTTTCCGTGGTTCTTCCGGTTCTTCCTGCTGACAAGAACCACGCTACTGAGCCTTGCGGTCAGATCCTGTCCTAAATCCCGATCTCTTGCCGACGTCCTTCGTCGACCTCCTGCCGCCCTGATCGCCCCTAGCTAGTGGACGACGCCGTCCGGCCGGATCGCCGGCAGGGCCGTCTGGGGCTTGGGCAGCAGCGCCTTGGTCAGGTCCTGGTTGCCCTTCTCGTCCAGCCCGTACATCGCCTCGTAGATCTTGCGGACCGCCGGACCCGAGGCGCCCGAGCCCGTACCGCCCTGGGAGATCGTCATCACGATCGCGTAGTCCTCGGTGTAGGAGGCGAACCACGAGGTGGTCTGCTTGCCCTGGACCTCCGCGGTGCCCGTCTTCGCGTGCATCGGGATCTGCTTCTGCGGCCAGCCGCCGAACCGCCATGCGGCGCTGCCCGTCGTGGCCACGGAGGCGAGCGCGCCGTCGATGTCGTCGCGCAGCTTCTCGTCCATCGGCAGCCGGCCCTGCTCCTTCGGCGCGATCTCCTTCACCGAGGTGCCGTCGGCACTGACGATCGCCTTGCCGATGCCAGGCTGGTGGAGGGTGCCGCCGTTGGCGATGGCGGCGTAGATCGAGGCCATCTGGATCGGCGTGACGAGGGTGTCGCCCTGCCCGATCGAGTAGTTGATCGCGTCGCCCTCGCGCAGCTGGTTGCCCTGACGGCAGTTCTCGTAGGCGATCTTCTCGGCGAAGCTGCCGTCCTTCTTGCCGTCGCGGCACCAGGCGGCCTTGTTCGCCTCGAAGAAGTCCTTCTTCCACTGGCGGTCGGGGACGCGCCCGGCCACCTCGTTGGGGAGGTCGACGCCGGTGGGCTTGCCCAGGCCGAACTGGTGGGCCGTCTTGAAGAACCAGTCGCTCGGCTCCTTCTTCGGGTTGATCCCGCCGTCCTTCTTCCACTCCTTGTCGGCGATCGCGTAGTAGACGGTGTCGCAGGAGACCTCCAGGGCGCGGCCGATGGTGATGTCGCCGTAGCCCTGGGACTCGAAGTTGGTGAAGGTCTGGCTGCCGACCGAGTAGGAGCTGGGGCAGCCGTACCGGCCGTTGAAGGGGTAGCCGGCGTTGACCGCGGCCGTGGACGAGACGACCTTGAAGATCGAGCCGGGGGCGGCCTGGCCCTGGATCGCCCGGTTGAGCAGCGGGTAGTTGGATTCCTTGTCGGTGAGCGCGGCGTAGTCCTTGGCGGAGATGCCGCCGACCCACGCGTTCGGGTCGTAGGTCGGGTTGGAGGCCATGGCGACGATCCGGCCGGTCTTGGCCTCCATGACCACGACCGCGCCGGAGTCGGCCTCGTAGTTCTTGTGCGTGTTCTTGTCGTACGTCTTGCGGGCCTCGACCATCGCGTTGTTGAGCTCGCGCTCGGCCACCGCCTGCACGCGCGAGTCGATCGAGGTCACGATGTTCGCGCCGGGCGTGGGCTTGTCGGCCTGGGCCTGCCCGATGACCCGCCCGAGGTTGTCCACCTCGTAGCGGGTGATGCCCGCCTTGCCGCGCAGCTCCTTGTCGTACGTGCGCTCCAGGCCCGAGCGGCCCACCTGGTCGGAGCGCAGGTACGGGGAGTCGGTCTTCTTGGCCTTGGTGATCTCCGCGTCGGTGACCGGGGAGAGGTAACCGAGCACCTGCGAGGTGTTCGCCCCGTCGGGCCCCGCGTAGCGGCGCAGGGCGGTCGGCTCGGCGGTGATGCCCGGGAACTGCTCGGCGTGCTCCCTTATCTCCAGCACCTGGTCGGTGGTCGCCTCGTGGGTGATGGGGATCGGCTGGTACGGGGAGCCGTTCCAGCAGGGCTTGGGGGTCTTGGCGTCGCACAGGCGGACACTGTTGACCACGTCCTCGGGGTTCAGGCCCAGGACGCCGGCGAGCCGGGTCAGGACGTCCTTGCCCCGGTCCTTCATCTTCGTGAGGTCGGTGCGGCTGGCCGAGACGACCATGCGGGTCTCGTTGTCGGCGAGCGGGACCCCGCGGGCGTCCAGGATCGAGCCGCGCACGGCGGGCTGGACCACCTGCTGGACGTGGTTGTTCTTCGCCTCGTCCGTGTACTCCTGGCCGTTGCGTATCTGGAGGTACCAGAGGCGGCCGCCGAGGGTGAGCAGCAGCGAGAAGACGACCACCTGGATGATGACGAGGCGGTTCTGGACCCGGGGCGTGCGCCCCGTCTCCGGAATGTTGCTCAACTCAGGTCTCCCCCGGAACGCTGCCTGCCGCTGTCCCGGTCGAGTCTAGGGGTGAGGGACCTGTGGGGGGTGAGGTGCCCGTGGGTCAGAAGGGGAAGGTGCTGCGGCCGTGCTGGACCGAGATCCACTTCTGGGTGGTGAAGGCCTCGACGGTCGCCTCGCCGTTCAGTCGGCCCAGTCCCGACGCCTTCTCCCCGCCGAAGGCGGCCAGCGGCTCGTCCCCGATGGTGGAGTCGTTGACGTGGATCATGCCGGTCTCGATCCGCTGGGCGAAGCGGACGCCGCGCTCGACGTCCCGGGTGTGGACGGCCCCGCTGAGCCCGTACGGGGTCGCGTTGGCCAGTCGTACGGCCTCCTCCTCGCCGTCGAAGACCACCAGCAGCGCCACCGGGCCGAAGATCTCCTGGCCCAGCAGGGGGGAGTCCTCGGGGATGCCGGTCAGCACGCTCGGCTCCACCAGGTTGCCGCGCGTAGACCCGTGGACGAGGGCCTGGGCCCCGTCCGCCACCGCCTGGTCGACGAGGGCGGTCAGGGCGTCGGCCTGGAAGGAGTTGATCAGCGGGCCGATGTGGGTGTCGGCCTCGCGCGGGTCGCCGGTCTTGAGGCCGCGCACGCGGGCGGTGAACTTCGCGGTGAACTCGTCGGCGACCGCGGCGTCGACCAGGATGCGGTTGGCGGCCATGCAGACCTGGCCCTGGTAGACGAAGCGGCTGAACACCGCGGCGTCCACCGCGTAGTCGACATCGGCGTCGTCGAGGACGACGAGGGCGCTGTTGCCGCTGAGCTCCAGGACCGTGCGCTTGAAGTGCCGGGCGGCGACGGCGCCGACGTGCCGGCCGACCCGGTCGGAGCCGGCGAAGGAGATGACCTTGGGGACGGGGTGCGTCAGGAGCGCGTCGCCTATCTCCGCTATGTCGGTGACCAGCACGTTGAGGAGCCCGGCGGGCAGCCCCGCCTCCTCGAAGATCTTGGCGATGACCCCGCCGCCGACCACGGGCGCGTTCTGGTTCGGCTTGATCACCACGGCGTTGCCCAGCGCGAGGGCCGGGGCGACCGACTTCAGGGTGACCAGGAAGGGGAAGTTGAACGGGCTGATCACGGTGACGACGCCGACCGGGAGGCGCTGGATCCGGTTCTCCTTGCCCTCGACGGGCGAGGCCACGATCCGGCCCTCGGGGCGGATGGCCAGCTGGATCGACTCGCGGAGGAACTCCTTGGCGAGGTAGACCTCGTACTCGGCCTTGGGACGGGTCCCGCCGAGCTCGTCGATCATCGCCTCGATGATCTCCTTCTCGCGCTGCTCGGTCACCCGCAGGGCGCGCTCCAGGACCGCGCGTCTGGCATAGGGGCTGGTGGCCGCCCAGTCTCTCTGGGCGCGCTCGGCGCCGCGGTAGGCCTGGTCGACCTGCTCGACGGTGGCCACGGTGATGGCCGCGAGCTTCTCCCCGTTGTACGGGTTGACGTCGATGATGTCCCACGAACCGGTGCCGGCCAGCCATTCGCCGTCTATGTACTGGTGGGCCACGTCGGTGAATATGGACATGCCATCCCTTACTGCGAGCGCGCACCCGTGCGCTGCACCGGAGACCGATCGGTCATCATGCACTGATCAGACGTCATACTACGTGCGAATCAAGACAGTTGGAGAAGTCCGCGGAGAAGATCCCGCGTGCTGTCGGGGTCCGGGCAGTCGGCCTGGAGCCGTTCCATGGCCCTTTCGTACTGCCCCACTTCCTCGTCCTTGTCCAGGTAGAGGGCGCTGGTCAGCTGTTCCAGATAGACGATGTCCTGGAGGTCGGACTCGGGGAAGCGCAGCAGGGTGAAGGCTCCGCTCTCGCCCGCGTGGCCGCCGAAGGAGAAGGGCATCACCTGGAGCTGGACGTTGGGGCGCTGGGAGACCTCGATGAGGTGCTCCAGCTGGCCGCGCATGACGTCGCGGTCGCCGTAGGGGCGGCGCAGGGCGGCCTCGTCGAGGACGGCGTGGAAGACCGTGGCGTTCTCGGAGACCAGGACCTTCTGGCGCTCCAGGCGCAGCGCGACGCGGCGGTCGATCTCGGCCTTGGAGGCGCCGGGCATGCCGCGGCTGACGACGGCCTGGGCGTAGGCCTCGGTCTGCAAGAGGCCGTGCACGAACTGGACTTCGTAGATCCGGATGAGCGAGGCCGCCCCCTCCAGACCGATGTACGTCTGGAACCACCCGGGCAGCACGTCGCCGTAACTGTGCCACCAGCCGGCCGCGTTGGCCTCGCGGACGAGTCCCAGCAGGGACTCGCGCTCGGCGCCGTCCGTGACCCCGTAGAGCGTCAGGAGGTCCTCTACGTCTCTGGCCTTGAAGCTCACCCTTCCCAACTCCAAGCGGCTGATCTTCGATTCGGATGCGCGGATCGAGTAGCCGGCCGCCTCACGGGTGATGCCGCGGGATTCTCGGAGTCGCCTGAGCTGCGAGCCCAGGAGGATGCGGCGCACCACGGAACCGCTGGCTTCTGCGGTCACTAGTCCTGCCCTCCCCATCGCAATGTCTGCGCGTGGTCTGCGCGGTGGTGTGCGTCGCTGGGACCCCCGTGCCCCAGGGGCCGAAGTCTGCCACCAAAACGCATCGGCCCGTACTCGTTCTGTAACGGAATCCCGGCTGCCGCAAAAGAAGTCCGTAAGTATGCGTAGGAAGAAATGAGCAAGAACCATCACGGGAGGGGACAGGTCCGGCGCGTGCACGTGCATCTGCCCTTGCATCCGGCTTCGGCATTCGGAACGATGGTGCCGCGCACCTGCGTGCCCCGCAGTTCTTTCGAATCCCGGGAGTGCCTCGCATGGGGACGAATGGATCGACCATGCTCGAGCCGTTACGGCAGGGGCTTCCCCCGGTCGACCCCACGGCTGTCTCCGGGTCCGCTTCCTGCGCCCTGCCCGCCCGCTTCGAGGCGGTGCGCGGGGCGCGCTCCTTCACCCGTTCGACGCTGTCCCAATGGGGCCTGGACGAGCGCTTCGACGACGTGGCCCTGGTGGTCTCCGAACTCGTCACCAACGCGCTGCGCCACGCCCTGCCCGAGGACACCCGCCCCCGGGCCGTGGTGGCGGGCGAGCCGGAGGCCGCGGTACGCCTGCACCTGATGCGGTGGAGCACCCGGCTGGTGTGCGCCGTACGGGACCCGAGCGAGGACCGCCCGGGCGGGTCGTTCACACCGGAGCACACGGAGGAGAACTCCGACCTGGAGTCGGGGCGCGGGCTGTTCCTCGTGGACTCCTACAGCGACAGCTGGGGCTGGCACCCGCTCGCGGGACGGCTGACCGGCAAGGTGGTGTGGGCGCTGTTCATGCTCCACGACTAGGGGCGCGAACAGGAGCGCGAACACCGGGCACGACCGGGCGAAATAGGACGACTGGCCGGGACCGATCGCTGCGATCGGTCCCGGCCAGTGCACGTGAACGGCTTGATCAGTGCGCTGTTCCTCAGGCGATGAGGTGGTCGAACTCGCCGTCCTTGACACCCAGCAGCAGCGCTTCGATCTCGGCCGGCGTGTAGACGAGCGCCGGTCCGTCCGGGAAGCGCGAGTTGCGCACGGCGACGGCACCGCCCGGCAGCTTCGCGAACTCCACACAGGAACCTTGCGAGTTGCTGTGTCTGCTCTTCTGCCAGGTCACTCCGTCGAGTTCTGCAGCTGCCATCCCGTTGTACGCGTGGTCCACAGGAAGCCCCCGATAGTGCAGATGTCAACTGCACCGGATCATAGCTGTGTTCACTGGCAGCTGCATGGGCAGATGCACGTGCACGCGCAGTGCCGAGCTGATCACAGCTCAGGTCCGGAGCCTTCCGGAGACCTCTTCGAGCGGGTCCGGCGGCTGCCGGTTCGGCGCCCGCAGCCGGCTCCTGGGGCTGCACGTACGGCTTCGGGGAGCGCCTACCCGGGCAGCGGGTGGCGGCGTCCGCCCATGTGGGCCCGGTCGGCGGCGGCGGTGCCGTCGGTCCAGCCCGCGTGGTCGGAGGCCCCGCGCAGGCGGGTCGTGGTGGTCCGGGGGAACATCTCGTCCGCACGGGCCGTCACGGCGACGTCGCGGGCCACCAGGGCCGGCAGGCGGTCCGGGGCCTCGGCCGCCGTGTGCTCGGCGGTCTCGGCGAGGCGCTGGCCGAGGCGGCTGGCGTAGGCGAGCAGGAAGGACTGCCGGAACGTCTTGGTCCGCTTGCGGCCGCCGGAGCGCTGGGCCGCCTCGGCCCGGGTCATGGCGGCCGTGCCCTGCACGAGGAGGGAGGTGTAGAGCAGCTCGACGGCCTCCAGGTCGCTCTCGAAGCCGACCACCGTGGAGAAACCGAAACCGCTGTTCCACACGGCCCGGCAGCGGTTGGCGCCGGCCACGGCGTCGAGCAGCACCGCCTTGGCCTCCTCGTACGGCGGCTCGACCCCGATCCGGCAGGCTCCGGGGACCTGGGCCGGACGCTCGCCGCGGGCGGCGAGCAGGGCCTCGTCGACGGTGTGCCGGGCCATAAGCTCCTGGGCCTTGGCGCTGAGGGCCTCCGCCTCCTCGGGGAAGGTGGTGGCCTCGGCCTTGGCCAGCAGGGCGCGGATCCGGGCGAGCATGCGGGGCTCGATGTGGGCGTGCTCGTGGAGGGTGTCGGCGGCCGGGTCCCCGGGGGCGGCGGCCACCGGCTCGATGGAGGGCAGCCGTATCAGCAGCCGGAACACCTCCAGCAGGGCGGTGGCCAGGCTGAACCGGTCGGCCCGCTCCCGCTGCACGAGCCGCTCCCCGTACTGCGGGTCCTCGCGCCACCAGACCTCGGCGTCGGTCCAGCGCTCGGGGAGGCGGGCGTAGCGGCGGGCCTCGGCGGCGATGAGGTCGCGGGTGATCCGCACGTGCCGGTCGTCGAGGTCGCGGCGGACGAGCCGGAGCACGTCGGCGGGCTGCCAACCCCGCTCCCAGGCCTGCCGCACGTACGCCTCCCCCCGCCCGAGCAACTCCTGCCCGACGTCCCCCCACCGCCCGGGCTCGGCGACGAGCAACGAAGCCCCGCTGTCCAGGCCGCTGTCGTCCGCCACGTAAAGGGCGACCTCACAGGCCCGCCCGACGATCTCTCTCACCCCCTCAGCTTGACACGCCGCGGGGACGGGGGCGGGGTCCGCCCGGGGCGGGGGTCCACCCGGGGCGGGGGTCCACCCGGGGCGGGGGTCCACCCGGGGCGGGGCGGGGTTCGCCGCCAGGCGGGGCGGGACCCGGAGCCGGGGGCGGAGGCGAGTCCGGGGCGGTAGGCGGGGCCGGTGCGATGCCCGGACCACGGGTGGCGGCCGGGGTGCCGCTGAGCGGGACCGGCCTGTGGCGGGGCGGGGCCACTCCGGAAGTTCGTCTCGGCTCGCGGATCCTGGCCGCATCAGGAACGGACTCGGCGGTGACCGCTCATCCTCGACTCACCACCGCAGTGTCCCCACCCCACCCGCCGATGCCCGACCGGATCCCCCTCCCCCTTGCGATGCGGCACGGGCCCGCAATCCAGCCTCGCCTTTGCGATCAGGCACGGGCCCAATCCAGCCCCGCCGGCGTTTGAGGCGCGGGGTCCGGGGGCTGGCCCCCCAGCCCCGCCCCTGCGATGCGGCACGGGCCCAATCCAGCCCCGCCGGCGATTGAGGCGCGGGGGTCCGGGAGCCGGCCCCCGCAACGGCGCCGCACGGGCAACGGGATCCGGGTGTGGGCCGACCCGGTCAGCCGGTGCGCGGCAAATACAACCCCGCCGGCCATTGAGGCGCGGGGGCGGGGGCCCGCACCGGCGCGGAGGCGGGGCGTTGTCGGAGGCGGGTGGGAGACTCGCATGCATGAGCGACCGCACCCCCCGCTGGGCCCTCGCCGAGGACGGCGACGGCCACTGGCAGGCCGGCCCCCTCACCGGCGGCCCGCCGATCGGCGTGCGGGATCCCGCCGAGGCGGTGCGGGCCGCGCCCGCCGGGACCCGGTGGGTCTGGCGGTCCACCGCCGCCGTGTACCCCCGCCTGCTCACCGCAGGGCTCCGCGTCGAGCGGTGCCACGACATCGAGAACACCGAGCTCCTCCTCCTCGCCCACGAGGGCCGCTCCGGCGAGCCCCGCTCCGCAGCGGCCGCATGGGCCCGGCTCACCAACGCCCCCGTACCCCCCGACCCCCCGCAGCGCGCCACCGCGCCCACCGCCCAGAGCCCCCTCTTCGAGGCACGGTCCGCCGCACCCCTGCCCCTGGACGCGCTCATCGCCGTCCACGAGGACCAGGCCCGGCGCCTCGCCGCCACCCTCCACCCCGACCGCATGCGCCTGCTGGCGGCCGCCGAGTCCGCCGCGTTCCTCGTCGCCGCCGAGATGAACCGCGCCGGCCTGCCCTGGCGGGCCGACGTGCACCGCGCCCTGCTCACCGAGCTCCTCGGCGAGCGCTACGCCGGCGGCGGCGAGCCCCGCCGGCTCGCCGAGCTGGCCGACGAGATCTCCGCCGCCTTCGGCCGGCGCGTGCGCCCCGAGCTGCCCGCCGACGTCGTCAAGGCCTTCGCCGAGGCCGGGATCCGCCTCAAGTCCACCCGCCGCTGGGAGATCCAGGAGCTGGACCACCCCGCCGTGGAGCCCCTCCTCACGTACAAGAAGCTGTACCGGATCTACACCGCCCACGGCTGGGGCTGGCTCCAGGACTGGGTGCGCGACGGCCGCTTCCGCCCCGAGTTCGTCCCCGGCGGGACCCTCACGGGCCGCTGGGTGACCAAGGGCGGCGGCGCCCTGCAGATCCCCAAGGTGATCCGCCGGGCCGTCGTCGCCGATCCCGGCTGGCGGCTCGTCGTCGCCGACGCCGACCAGATGGAGCCGCGCGTCCTGGCCGCGATCTCCCGCGACCCGGCCTTCATGGAGGTGGCCGGGCGCCCCGAGGACCTCTACACCGCCATCTCCCGCCACGGCTTCTCCGGTGACCGGGACATGGCCAAGCTCGCCGTCCTCGGCGCCGTCTACGGCCAGACCTCCGGGGACGGCCTGAAGAACCTGGCCGCGCTCCGCCGCCGCTTCCCCCGCGCCGTGGCGTACGTGGACGACGCGGCCAAGGCGGGCGAGGAGGGCCGTCTCGTACGGACCTGGCTCGGCCGCACCTGCCCGCCGCCCGCCGGCGCCGCCGAGGACGGCGAGGCCGGCATCCCCCAGGACCGGGAGGACGCCTGGACGCCGAGCTATGCCTCCACCAACACCCGGGCCCGTGGCCGGTTCACCCGCAACTTCGTCGTCCAGGGCAGCGCCGCCGACTGGGCGCTGCTGCTGCTCGCGGCCCTGCGCCAGGCCATCGCCGCCGCCGGGCTGCGGGCCGAGCTGGTGTTCTTCCAGCACGACGAGGTGATCGTGCACTGCCCGGCCGAGGAGGCCGGCGCCGTCACCGAGGCGATCCGGGCCGCCTCGGACCGGGCCGGCCGGATCGCCTTCGGTGACACCCCGGTCCGGTTCCCGTTCACGACCGCGGTCGTGGAGTGTTACGCGGACGCCAAATAGTCCGCTCAGCCCAGCCACTTCGGGTCGAGCGCGATCTTCCTGAGCTGCTCCAGTGTGAGGACGGGCTCGTCCCGGGTCGCCGGCTTGTTCTGGTTGCCGGTGTTGAAGGCGGATACCACCACGCGCCGACCGTCCGGGCGCAGAACGTCCACGCGCCACCACACCACGCCCCGGCCGCCCTTCTCCCCGGACTTCTGCTCCGCCGCCACCTTGGTGCCGTCGGGCAGGACCGTGATCCCGGGCCCGGCGAACTGACCGGCGAGCAGCTCACCCATGTGCGACTGCACGTTGGCCTCGACGAGGGATGCGCCCTTGCCGTCGTCGAGTACGACGTACCCGTAGTCCTGCCGGCCGCCCTTGCTCACGACCGTGATCCCGTCGCCCGGCAGCAGGGACTGCAGGACCGCTCCGGCGTCCGCCACCCCGGACGGTGGGGAGGTCTGGTGGCCCACCGGTGCGGCCGCCGGCATGTCGGCCAGGGCGGGGTGCCACAGCGGGGAGGTCACCAGCGCCTGCAACTGCTCCGGGTCGAGCGGCGGGTCGGTGCGGGACACCGGCTTGCCCTTCTCGGCCGGCGCGTTCCACTCCTGCACGTCAACCTGGTAGCCCTCCGGGGTGACCAGCGTGGCCCGCCACAGCTTCGTGGGCACGCGGCGGTCCGGGTATTCGTAGCCCTGGAAGACCAGGAGTTTCGAACCGTCGGCGAGCGTCCGGGCGGTGCAGCCGTCGAAGTCGACGAGATTCTTGTCGGGGCAGGCCACCGCCTGCCCGGTGGCCTCGTCCTTCGGGTCCACGCGGGAGAGGCCGATACCGACGGCCGCCTTGCCCTGACCGTCGTCGTAGACCGCGGAGACCATCGGCGGCACGGGCTCGCCGGTGCCGCGGGCCTGCGTCTCCGAGAGGCTGCCGCCCGGCAGCAGCTGCTTGAGGACGCCGATCAGCTGCTCGTCGGAGACGGCCCCCGAGCCCGCGCGCTCGCCTCCCGGCGGGGCGGTCGGGAGCGCGGGCGGTGCGGCCACGGTGGGCAGGCCGGAGGCGCCCGCCCCGTCGAACAGGCCGCCGGTGTAGGCGGCGCCCGCTCCGATCACGGCCAGGGCCACCACCGATCCGCCGACCACCGCGGCCCGGCGGCGGGCCACGAGCCGGCGTCCGTGCTGCTCACCGGCATCCACGAGCGCGCGCCGGTCGGCCGTGAAACCGTCCCCGGCGCGGCGCAGGGCTTCGCCGAGGTCATCTTCAAAGGGCATGGGGAACCAGACCTTCCACCGAGTAGTAAGGGGCGAGAGGCACGCGGGAGGGTGCGTCAGCGGGACACGAACTCCGTCAGCGAACCGCCCAGTTGCTCCCGCATCCGGGACAGGGCCCGCGAGGTGCGGGTCCGTACGGCCGCCGGGCTGGCGTTCATCGCGTCGGCGGTCTCCTCGACGCTGCGGTCCTCCCAGAACCGCAGCACCAGCACCGCCCGGTCCTTGGGGGCCAACCGCCCCAGCGCGTCCAGGAGCGTGAGGCGCAGTTCGGGATCCGGGCCGCCGGCCGCCGCACCCGGCTCGGGAAACTCCCCGACCGGGCGCTCGCGGGCCGAGCGGCGGCGCCTCTGCGTGAGGAAGCTCCGTACGAGGACCATCTGCGCGTAGGCGGCCGGATTGTCGATACGGGAAATCCTGCCCCAGAGCAGATACATCCGGCCCAGGGTCTCCTGGACCAGATCCTCCGCGAGGTGGGTGTCCCCGCTCGCCAGCAGGCAGGCCGAGCGGTACAGCGGCCCGGACCTGTTTTCGGCGAACTCACGGAACCCGTCCCTGCGTCCCTGCCGCATGTACTCCCCCTCGCGCCCGTCTCACCCCACTGACGCGATGGCGGTGCAGAAATGTTTCACCGCCCTGGCACCGCCCCCCGTCAGAGCCCCTGGAGTCCCTGGAGTCCGTGGAAGTAGATGTGGAACTCCTCGCGCTCGAAGCCCTCCGCCTCGTAGAGCCCCTGCGCGATGTGGTTGTCGTACGCGGTCTCCAGCTGTACGCCGGCCACCCCGGCCTCCTTCGCGCGGCGCAGCACCTCGCGCAGCAGCGCCCGGCCCGCGCCGCTGCGACGGCCGGCCGGGGCGACGTACAGGTCGCTGAGGATCCACATCGGCCGCAGGGACAGCGACGCGAAGGTGCGGTAGACCTGGGCGAATCCGACCGTTCCGGCCTCGTCACCGGGCAGGTCGGCCAGCAGCACCAGCGACTCGTCGCGTGCGATCCGCTCCGCCAGGAAGGCGCGGGGCAGATCCGGGTCCTGGACGGTCACCTCGTAGAAGTCCAGGTACCCGCGGAACAGCGCCGCCGCCGTGTCGACATCGTCCTTCGCCGCGGTGCGCACCACCACGCCGTCGAACCTCCGGCTCTCCGTGCCCGCCGCGCTCTCCGTGCTGTTCGTGCTCTCCATGTACGTCTCCTTCTCCGCCCCGTGCGGCCTCCATTGTGCGCGGGCCGCCGCACGCTCTCACAGCGGCGGCGGCCCGACTCGGGCGGTGAGGGCCCTCAGTGCCCGGTGACGGGCTGGGCGGGGAGACTGAAGACGTGGTCCGGGGTGACGGTCCTGGTGATGGCCTCGCCGAACAACGTGCTGGGTTCCGAACCCGCCGAGAGGACGTCGGTGTTGAGCAGCACCACCAACGTGGCCTGGGATTCGGGCAGGTAGATGGTCAGCGACTCGTAGCCCGGCAGCGAGCCGTTGTGCCCGATCCAGCCGTTGTCCTTGAAGATGCCGAGGCCGTAGCCGGCGTTGCGCATGTTGGCCGCCGGCAGGACCTTCAGCCGCTCGGCCTGGGTGGCGGGCTTCAGCAGCTCACCGGTGGCCAGGACCTTGGCCCACTTCCGCAGGTCGCCGAGGTCGGAGATCATCGCTCCGGCGGCCCAGCCCCAGGAGGGGTTCCAGTCGGTCGCGTTCTCGACCTTTCCGGAGGCGGTCTGGTCGGTGTAGCCCTGCGGGTGCGGCTCGGGGAACTCCGCGCCGGCAGGGAAGATCGTGTGCGTCAGTCCGGCGGGCTTCACCACTTCCTCGTGGATGAAGTCGGCCAGCTTCTGCCCGCTCACCTTCTCCACGACCAGCCCCAGCAGGATCAGGTTCGTGTTGCAGTAGAAGAACTTGGCGCCCGGCTCGAACATGACCGGGTGCTTGAAGGCGTACGCGAGCAGTTCCTGCGGCGTGAACGGCCGCTTCGGATTGGTCGTCAGGGCCTTGTAGAAGCCCTCGTCCTCGGAGTAGCTGAACAGGCCGCTCCGCATCTCGGCCAGCTGACGCAGGGTGATCCGGTCGCCGTTGGGGACGCCCTGCACGTACTTGCCGATCGGGTCGTCCAGCCCGAGCTTCCCGTCGTCCACCAGCTCCAGCATGGCGGTCACGGTGAAGGTCTTGGTCTCGCTGCCGATCCGCACGTACATGTCGGTGGCCATGGGCGCCTTGGTGGACTTGTCGGCGACGCCGAAGGTCCGCACGTACTCGCCCTTGCCGGGCGCCGACAGGGACACCATCACCCCGGGCACCTTGGCGTCGCTCATCACCTTCCGGACGGCGTCGTCCAACTTCTGCGCCATCGCGGGCGTGAGCTGCGGGAACTCGGAGTCGGAATCGAAGTCCGGGGCCGAGGGCTTCGCCGAAGCCGTGGCCGGGGCCGAGGGCCCGGGGGGCGTCGGCTGATCCAAGGCGTGTCCCGTGCCCGCCCCGAGGGGCGCCACCACCAAGCCCACCGCGGCCATCCCCACCGCAACTCTGCGCAAGCGTGTCGTCATGCCGACCTCCTGCCACACGAACCACTGGGGTCCAGCCTTCCCAAGCTAGCCCGGCTCCGCCCGGCGGGCGAGCCGGGGCGGGTACCCCGGCCGATTGCGCAGTGTCACCGCCCTGCCGGCGGGTCAGGCCGACGTCGTCGCCACGCCGTCTTCCGCGGGCGTACGGCCCGCGCGTACGGCCGTGTACACGGCCCCCGCCCAGAGCACGGCCGCGCAGCCGAGGCCCGGTACGGCCTGCCAGACGGCGTCCGGCGCCCCCGGCACCAGCGAGCTCAGGGCCGCGACGGGGACGGTGGCGATCATCAGACCGCCGATCACCCGGAGCATCGGGGCACGCAAGGTGCGGGCCATCGGGAAGAAGTGCGCACCCACGACCAACGCCGACCAGGACAGCATGAGTTCGGGGCGGTGCAGCCCGGTGCGCACGTAGTTGTTGCCGACCCCGAGGACGATGGCCTCGACGATCACGACGGTCATGAACCGCGGCCCGTCGCCGCCCGGTGCCACCGGCGCACCCTGCTGCTCGGCGGGGATGCGCGCGGCCATACGGAAGAGGTAGACGACCCCGCCGATGCTCGCGGCGAGCAGGACCAGCCCGGCCGCCAGCACGGCCGGCCGGGCGGAGCCCTCGACGGCGGACTGGCCCAGGGCGAACCACATCAGGCCGAAGGCCGTCCCGATCAGGGACCCCCTGCCTCCGTTGCGGAGTTGCTCGCGGCGGGTGCGGAACACGGGGCGGGGGGTGGTCTTTTCCACGGGGTGATGCCTCCTGGTGGTGCCTGGGGCTGCCTGGTGCAGCCCGACGGTTCGTCGGGACGGATCCGGGTCACACGGTGTCGTGGCCGCGCGCCGGTCGGCACCCGCCGCGGCGGGGCGGGGCCGTCCGCCTCTTGGGACGGGCCCCCATCTTTTCGCAGCGTCCGGACCGGCCCCCCGGTCGGGTCCGACACGTCGTCACCTTCGCTTGTCCGCACGCCAATCGGCGACCGGCCGTCCTCGTCGATGCCCCGCCGGCCCGTCCGAACACGGTCGCCGAACCGGCCCGCGCGGTCACCGCGAACGGCAAGGCCCGCGCGTCAAGGGCTCTCCCCCGGCGGCCGGCCCCGAACGAACCCTCAGCCGACGGCACCGCATGACGTGCTCCCTCTCATGCCGCACGAACGCGCCCTCGACCTCGTCCAGATCACCGACCCGCGCGACGTCACTCCCGGGCTCCGGCGCGAGCTGATCGACTGCTGGATCGCTGTCGCCAACGCGGGCGGCGCCGCCGGATTCCCCTTCCCCCCTGTCAGCGCTCACGACGTCGAACCTGTTGCGGACGAGGTCGTCGGCCGACTCGACCCGCAGCAGAGCCGGCTCCTCATCGCCAAGGCCGGGGGCGTGCTCGCCGGATGGGTCGTCCTCGACCGCGACCCCTACCGGCTCGTCCAGCACTGGGGCACCGTTCACCACCTCCAGACCCACCCCGACCGGCGCGGCCGAGGCATCGGCGCCGCCCTCGTCCAGGAGCTCCGGAAGATCGCCCGCGATGAGCTGGGTCTGGAACAGCTCCATCTCGCCGCCAGGGGAGGCGAGGGGCTTGAGGACTTCTACGGACGGCTCGGATGGCGCGAGATCGGCCGCTGGCCCGGGGCCCTCCGACTCTCACCCGACGACACCCGCGACGAGGTCCTCATGGTCCTCGCCCGCCTCTGATCCAGAGGCCTTCCCCCGAAATAGCAAAAGCCCCAGGTCACGGCGAGTGAGTCCTGGGGCTTCTACAGAGCCGCCTTCGGGATTCGAACCCGAGACCTACGCATTACGAGTTGTTCGATCTTGTTCCACGACTGTCTGTCACCGTCCAGGCCACAGCCAAAGTCGCAGTTCAGGGGCGTCGCCTGACACTGGCAGCCAACGGCGGACGACTGCAGACAGAACCCCAAGTGAGACCGCCACTGAGACCGAACGAAGTTCGCGTCGCCGCGTACGCCCTTCGTCACGAAGCGACTTGGGCACGGGTGCTGTTTGGGTTGGTGTGCCCCTCAGCTGCGCTGTCGGCCGCAGACGTCCGCGCTCGTCCCCATAGATTAGACACGGATTGCGGAGCGCCTTCGACCGAGGCTGGCTTGTCAGTGTTGATCGGTGTGGCCTGGTTCAAGGGATCTGGACGGACAGACACGGCCCAGCGTTGATCATGATGGGCGGGCCACATGACCAACAACGGACACCTTCCACGCAGTCTTGTCTGAATCTCAGCCGCTGACAGTCAGCGACGACCGACGCGCCGACCAACGATTCACACGTTTGCCTCGCTCCCCCAAACCGACCCCAGCCACGCTGCCATGCCGTCGACCAGAGCATCCGCGTCGGGCGGGCCGTAATGATTCGTCAAGGCCGAAGCAAGCGCTGGCGATCTTGAATCCTATGTGGCAGGGCGGTTCGAATCAAGCCGCATCAGCTCGCCAGGAAGCACGCTCAAATGGCGCATCCAGCACTATAGGTGTGCAATGGAAGGGACGTTTGCGGATCGCGGTGTCATTGTAAGCCTGTTGCGCGGGCGAAGTGCAGCTTCTGATGCACCGGACACCCGTTTATCGTCTGCGCCATTACAGTTGTCTGCCTTCGGGAGAGGTGGGTAGCTATGGCTAAAACACGTCACGGGGTGTGCGTTTTCGGGGACCAAACAATCGATTGGGCCCTTAAGCCAATCGACTTGGAAGAGCTCCGCTATTCACACGAACGCCTACCTGTGCGAGTAGGCCTTCAGTGGCAAAAAGGCGGCATATTTTTGCTGCAATCCATGCTAGATGAAGTACTAGCCCCCGGCTCTGCCACGCTGCGCCATTGTGATGATCCGAAGCGTGAAAAGCTCTCTCAGTTCATGACGAGCTTCAACCACTCTTATGCAGTGATGGGTAAATACGAAGCCCGCGACGATGGTCAGTCACAAGGAGGAGCGAAGAAAGTAACCAGGGTAGAGCGCTACCTTGGATTCCGGCAGGGCGTCCGTCCCGCTACTCGTAAGCTGGAGACCCCTCCAAACCATGATATCCATGCGCCCCAGGTCATAGTAATCGACGATGCAAATCTAGGTTTTAGAGATGGCTTTAAAACCCAGGAAGACCTGGCCACGGTGATCCCCCAGAGCTCCTCAGACCCGAATCCATGGGTGCTTCTCAAGATGAGCGATCAGCCTGCTCGCGGTGACCTCTGGAAACAGATTGCAATTCGACTAAAGAATCCAGGGGACTGGCTTAGAAGTCATCTAATTGTGCAAACGTCTGCCGCACGGCTTCGGGAAGAGCACGGAGAGATCAGCAGAGACCTCTCATGGGAGCGATCCGCCAACGACGTATGGGCTGAGATCAAAAGTTGCTCCTCTCTTAAAGATTTGTCACTGTGCCGGTTTCTGGTCGTATCTTTCGGCCCGACGGGCGCACTTTTTATCGAGCACGACGAGGATCCTCAACTAACTCTTATCTACGATGCAGATTCGATGGAAGGCGACTGGGCGGACAAGCACAAGCGTCATGGCATGATGTTCGGTTACGGCAGCTGCCTCTGCACATGTCTAGTTGCTAATCTGGTAAATAATTACCCGTCTTCCGATCACCTAATTGAAGGTGTCAAGAGCGGCCTAACGTCAATGCAGCGGCTCTACGAAGAGGGGTTCCGAGATCTGATCGATGACGAGTTCGGCGTCCCCGGTCGGGTATTCAATATCGTAGATCGCGTGGACCTGACTGCGGAGCAACGTGAAGAGTTGCACCGCAGATATGGAGAGGTCCGCAATAGATTCAGAAGGTCTAAGATTCCAGTCTGGGGTGGATTTGCAAAGCGATTGTACTTGCCCATATTGCAGGAACCTGCATGCGATCTGGACGACCCTGACAGCAAGCTTCTCCATGTTGCCAAGCAAGGGGTTAAAGCACTGGGAGACGAGACCCCGATTGGAAGATTTGGCGATTTGGTGACGGTCGACAAGGGGGAAATTGAAAGTCTCCGGGCGATTCGAAATCTGATTTCCAGCTACTGCGATAAGGTCGAATTGGACGCCAAGCCTCTGGCGGTTGCAGTGTTTGGGGGCCCTGGGTCTGGGAAAAGTTATGCCATCAAGCAACTGGTGAGCCCGTGGCGGCAGAGTGGACGCATAGAACCCATTGAGCCGTTCAATCTGTCCCAGTTTAGCGTTCCTTCCGACCTAGTAGGCGCGCTTCATCAGATACGCGATGTCGGACTGAAAGGGCCAGTACCGCTAGCATTTTGGGATGAATTCGATACTCCGTTGCAAGCTGGCGAACTCGGCTGGCTGCGATACTTCCTCGCACCCATGCAGGATGGCCAGTTTCAGCAGGGAGATCAAGTCCATCTGATAGGCCCCTCGGTCTTCGTGTTCGCTGGCGGCACCTTTCGATCGTTCGCATCGTTCAACAATAAGGCCAATAATGCGGATCCAGCGATGAAGGCTGCCGACTTTGTAAGTAGGCTTCAGGGGTACATTGACATACCGGATGTCAATATGCCGGGCGAGAAATCATTGGAGTACAGGCGTAGGGCAAGAATGACACAGTTTCATGCGGAACAGCCTACTGGTCACCTGATGCTGCGGCGGGCAATGGTACTAAACTCGCTATTCAAGAAAAACAAGGTTGCACAGCATGGGGACGGCTCCTTCATCGTGGATGACGGAATAGTGCACGCCTTCCTTGGGGTGCGTAAATATGAACACGGAGTGCGCTCCATGGAAGCCGTCATTAAAATGAGTAGGTTTGGCAGCGGTGAGCCATTCGACCGGTCGTCTCTTCCCACCGAGGAACAGCTCAACGTGCATGTCGACGGTGAGGATTTTCTCAATCTGATGCGGCAGCATCAAGTGCATGATATTTAACTGAGGAAGTTGCTGGTTGCTGCGCGCGTGGCATTGGGGCCGAGGCTGGAGACTCGGCCGGGGCCAGGCGGGCTTTTCACCATAGGAGCGACGCCGTCTCTCGTCGCCTGGTACCCATCACATCGTCGAGAGCAAAGCCTGGCGGCTTCGACCACCTTCGGTCGGACTGTCGCGGGGCCGATCAGCGATGGGCTACGAGGCGGCTCGTGAAGCCCTCAGAACAGAGACGCTTGTAGGCCGCCGAAACGGCCGGCGGAATGTCTTGGTGGATCAGGAATCCCTGCTGCGGGTAGATGGCCAGACGCTGCTGCGCGCCGACGAGCATGTCGAAGACCAGCCGGGGATCCTGGATCGAAGCCACATACTCTGCGAGCGTCATCGGCGTGGACGCGCTCACGATCTCCACCTCCGGCCAAAGCTTGCGCGCTGTCGCGTAAGCCCGGCGTTCCTCGTACGGCTTGCTGACCAGGAGCACCGAATCGACGTCAACGCCATGGTCGGCGAGCAGTGACCGCGAGAAGGTGACGTTCTCGCCTGTGTTCCTGGCATGCGGCTCCACGAGAATGGCCGACGAGGGCACGCCCAGCTCCAGCGCTCGCTCTCGGTAGTGCTCCGCCTCCCCCCGAGGCATTCGTTCGCGGGTCGTCGGGCTTGTGGCGCCAGTGAAGACGATCACCGGCGCCATGCCGCGGTGGTAGAGGTCGGCCGTCACCTCAGCGACCCCCAGGTCATGACTTCCGAGCCCGACAGCCACAGAGCAGGGCCGCGGCTCGTGATGCATCTGCTGGAAGTCCCAGAGCCGTTCGGCGTCTTCCCAAGTCTGCGAAGACATCACCGTGTTGCCTCCGCCGCCGAGTCGGGGACCTGGAAGTCGTAGGCCCAGGCGAACCGAGTAGCCGCGTGCAGGCCGACGGCGAACTCGACGACGGTGCCGTCCGCCGTGTACGTCGTCCGATGCAGTTCAACGACCCATTCCCCAGGCGCCAGCTGAAGGAGGGCCGCCTCCTCAGACGTTGCGGCTCTGGCAAACAGCTCCTCACGCATGTGGTCGATCTCGTAGCCCGCGTCATAGAGGACTCGGAAGCCACCACCCCGGCCGGCAGGACCGGGGGTCGGGTCCACGATGCGGGTTCCCTCGACGTGCTCGGGCCGGTAGTAGCTGGTCAAGGTGTGCGTCGGTTGGTCGCCTTCCTTCACGAGCCTGGCTCTCGCATACACCTCGGCCCCCTCCGGAAGCCCGTGCGCCGCTGCCACCAGCGGCGGCGCCGGCACGCGGCTGACGCTCTGCGTCTGCTCACCGCGCTTGTACGCCCGGCCCGACGCGACGCGGTCGGCGATGAACGCCACCTCGTCGCCGTCCCGCCACTTCGCCTTGTCGTACCGGGCGATACCAAGACGCTTCAGCGGGGTCTGTTGCCGCACTACCGTTCCGTGTCCCCGTGAGGAGATCACCAGGCCCTCAGCTTCGAGTGCCTTGTACGCCGCGTGGACCGTGGACTTCGAACCCTCACCCGCATCCACCAGGTCGCGGATGTGCGGTAGCTGCTGGCCAGGGGCGTAGTCGCCCCGCCTGATCTGTTCGGCCAGCTTGTCAGCCAGCTCTCGCCACTTGGGTGCCACGCGAACTCCTCTCGATGAGTCCAGTCAAGCACAGTCCCAGGACTGTTGACAGTCCTGGGACTGTGGGTCCATAGTCATCCGCAGAAGTTCGCAGTCCTAGGACAGCGGACCGGAGAGGGGCCTTCTTTGGGCTGCTCTCGGCGCCTGGAGAGCTCGTGAGACGGCTCAAAGGAAGCGGCTGGTCGTTGAGAACTCAACAGTGGATCGAGGTATCCGTCCCCCTCTGACAGGACGGCGTGCGCGGGTTCTGTCCTCGCGTACGGATCAGCGCCACCCAACCACTCCGCAGCCTGATGGAGCCGCGGCCGGTTGCCTCCTCCGCCCGTCCGGCATTCCTTGCGGCTGTCGTACGGGCGGGGTGAGGGGAGCCGGAGGTACCGGCCCCGGAAGGGGTTCGAGATGGACAAGAAGCTCGCCGCGGCGATCCAGCGTGACAACGAGCTGGAGGACGCCGGCATGCACGGCGACGACCGCAAGACCTGCTGGTCCCACCAGAGCTGGGCCGAGGACTGCGCGGACCAGCCGTTCCACACCAGGCCGAGCGTCAGCCACTACCCGCGCCCGGCCTGACCTTCCCGCCCTAACGGCGTGCGGCCCCGGTGTTGGAGCACCGGGGCCGCTTCGAGCCGTCCACCTGCTAGGGAGAACACGACTCATGAAGCCCATCGCTGCACTTCAGGACATCGTTACCCCGTGGTCCGACGGTCTGGAGCCGTCGAACGCGGAGCTGGACGCGATCGAGGCCGAGATGCCCATGGTCCTGGCCGACGTCGAGCTGCTGGACGCACTGATCGCCCTGCTGGACCGGCCCGCGTCCGAGTTTGACGCCCGTCGGATCCGGCGGGCGCACAACCGGGTGCTCGCTGCCCGCCGGAACCTGGCCAACCGCGTTCCTCAGGAGGTGGCGTGAGCACCGGTCGGGCCCTCACCCGGCCGCAGAAGCTCGTGCTCGCCACCGCTTTCGTGCCGATGCTCGCCACCGGCGCGGCCGGCGGCGCGGGCACCTTCTCCAACATCAAGGGCGCCTACGGCTCCGGTACCGCGCTCGGCGCGGTCGCCGCTGGCGAGGGTGCCACCGCCGTCCTCGCGCTCGTCCTGCTGGGGCTGACCATGCTCGGCCAGTCATCGCCGGCGGTGATCCGGGCCGGGCTATGGCTGCTGCCAGCCGCCGCGGCCGCAATGTCCGCGGCAGCCGCACCAGATGGGCCCCGCACGGTCATCTACGCGATCACCCCGCTGGGCATGTCCGTCTCGGCGGAGGGCATGGCCTTCCTCGCCCGGCGGATCGTCGTCCACACCGACGGCCGGGACGCCGAAGCCGAAGCCCACTCAGCGGCAATCGTCCAGGCCCTGGCCTACCACCGGGCCCGCGCCGCCAACCACCCCGACGACAACGTCCGGGCCGCGTCCGAGCGCACGTCCTGGAAGCTGGCGCGCAAGGTCGGTGCCGGAGACACGACACTGGCCGGACGGCTGCTGGCCGTGCAGGGTGACCGGATCGCTTCCGGCGCCGACGCCGCCCTGGCGGACATGTTCGGCACGCCCGTCACACCCGGCCGTGACGCCGTGACGGCACCCGTGACGCCGGGCCCGGCGCCCCTCCCCGAACCGCCCGCCGCGCTGCTTCTTCCCTCTCCTGAAGCTGAGGTCGTCACGGAGGTGGGTGACGGGGAAGACACGCATCTCAGCCCGGCCAGCGAGCCCCCGGACGGGGCGGCCGTCACGCCAGCCGTGACGGCCGTGACGCTGGCGGAGGTCGCGGCCGTCGCGGGCGTGAGCGTCCCCCGTCCGGCCGAGACCCTGTCGGACGAGCAGCTCGTGGTCGTGCTGCGGCACCTGCGCTACTCGGTCGACCCGCCCCTGTCCTACCGGCAGGCCGTCACGGCGTTCCGGGAAGGCGGGTTCGTCGGCGGCGAGCAGCGCGTCCGCAAAGCCTGGGGCGCGCTGCTGTCCCAGGAAGAGTCCACCCCGTGACGGCCCTTCCCACCTACCGGTGGCGGCTTGCCCCGGATGGTCTGGCTACCCGCCGGCAGCTCCGCTCGCAGGGGCTCCGCCCTGGCGGCCAGGACGTCGCCGCGCAGCTGGAGCGGCCCCGCCGCCGCGGCCCGCTGATCGCCTACCTCTACCGCCTCGACCTCGCCAAGCCGGTCCGCCCGATGACCCCGGCCCGAACAGAAGCGCTCGCCAGGGCGAACGCCGCCCGCCGCCACTGCCCGGCCTGCCACCGCGACGCGGGATATGTCATCCCGGTCTCGCTCGGCATGTGCGTGACCTGCCACGACCTCACTGAACAGCGCGTCGCCTGAACCACCTCGGCGAAGGCCCGGCCGCCAACCTCTCACAGCGTCGGCCGGGCCCTCTTCTCCCGCGAAGGAGCACGTTCAGCATGACCGAAACCATCACCGAACCGCAGGCTCCACCCGAAGAAACCACCCCCACCCCAGTCCCGCCCGAGGCGTCTGGCAACGCGTTGGGCAAGGGGGTGGAGCACACGCCGGGCGGCTTCCCCGTGGTGCCGCTGTCCCTGTCCGGGACGAACACGGCGGCCGGCCTGCTCGCCACCGCGGCCCTGACCGGTGGCCCGGTCGCGGCAGTGGTCGCCATGACCGGCGCTGCCGTCCTGGGCACGGCCGCCGCTCACCGCCGGTCCAAGACTGGCAAGAAGAAGGCCGCGGCGAAGTCCGGCCCGGCCGCCTCCCGGACCGCGGGCACAGGCGGGGGACGTGGCCCCTTGGGGCGGATCCCCGCACAGCCCCGGGCCGCCACGCGCACCGCCCGTGGCGGTGCAGGATCCCGCAAGACTGGGGGGCAGACCCGGCACCGGGCGGGATCTCCTTCCACGGCGGGCCGTAGCGGCCGGGCTGTGACTAAGTCCCCTGGTGCTTCGACCCGGCAGCGAGCCGGGCAGGCTGCGGGCCGTCTCGCCGGGCAGGTGCGCGAACTGCGTTCCCAGGCGCGCTCGCAGAGTCCCACGCGTGCTGCCGCGCGTACCGCGGCCGTGCAGGCCCGCAGGCAGGTCGCCGACACTCGCCGGGCCGCGAAGGCCGCCGAACGCGCGGCCGCTGCAGGGTCCAAGGCCCGCGGTCCGGCCGCCCGCACCCTGGCCAAGGGCCTCGGCAAGGCCGCTGCCGTCCGGGACAAGGCCGTGGGTGCGGCCCGTACGGCACAGGACCGCAATGCCAAGAAGGCGGTGGCCGCGGGCCGTCAGGGTGTGCAGGACGCTGCGCACCGGAAGCGGGTCGCGCAGCTCAAGGCCCCCGCCCAGCAAGCCGCCCGCAAGGCCCTGCGCCGGTCGGCCGCACGCTTCCAGGCCCGCCGGGCCATCGCTGCCGTCCTCGGCGCGGCCCTCGGTGTGCTCGGCATGGTGACCACGCCGCTCGGCCGGAGGCTCGGCTGGCCGTGGCTGGTGCACCCCGGTCGGCGCCTCTACCGCTTCCTCATCGGCCAGGCCGCTGCGGAGCGGGACTCCCGGGACGCCGAAATCCACGCCCAGCTCGAAGAAGACGAGGCGGCCGCCGAGGAGCAGGCCGCCGCAGAACGCGACCAGGACAGGAACGGCGACCGCCTCGGCGACCGGGCCGCCCGCCCCACCACGCATGTTCCTGCACCTCCCACTACTGAAGGAGCACACGAGATGGACAGCACGTCCGGGTTCAAGTTCGAGGAACTGGCCGCCGAGATGGAGCAGGCCGCCCAGTCCTACGAGCCGGAGAGCGCGATGGAGATCCTCGCGATGATCGAGGGCCTGCCCGAGGCCCTCGCCTCGATCGCGAACATCATGCAGGTCCTCGCGGAGCGCTCCGACAGCGAGTTCCCGCTGGAGAAGGTCGTCGCGGACGGCTTCTCCGACATCTACGGCGCCCTCAACAGCGCCACGGCCGTGGCCGAGGACCTGGGACCTGCGTTCCGGCAGGCCCACGAGGCCGACATCGCCCGCCACGAGGACCCCCGCAACGGCCCCGAGGCCGAGAAGGGATGGAACGTCTGAGATGAGCGCCAAGACCGTCAACCACAACGGCCTGGCCCTGGACTGGGCCGCTGGCCACGGCCCCATCACCGGCGCCCTGTCCGCGACGACCGGCGCGTACGCAGTCGCGACCGTCGGCACCCTCGCCCACATGCCGCCCACCTGGGCCCTGGCCGTCGGCACCGTCGGCGCGATCGGCCACACCGCATCCGGGCTGCGGCAGAAGCTCGCCGCCCGCACCATCGGCGCCCGCGCCGCCTCCTGGCTGCTGGGCTCCGGCTGGACCACCTGGGCCCTGGCCACCGGGCCGCTGACCTGGACCGCCCTCGGATCGCTCGCCGTGATCGGGGTCGGCATGGGTGCGGCTGCTCGCTCCGTCGGACTGTATGAGGAGGCCCGCGAGCTGGAGGCCTTGGCTGCCGCCGAGCGGCAGGTCGCCCGAGAGCTGTCCGCGGAGCGTCGGGCGATCGCCGCGGAGTGGGTGGACCGGGTGCAGCGGGTCTGCGGGATCACCCTGCGGGTCCTGGCGGTGGAGATGTGGCCCACGAACACCGGGTTCACCATCGACGCCGAACTCCCCTCCGGCGGGGTCACCTACGACCGCATCGCCAAGGAGAACGCTCGCCTGTCCGCGGATGCGCGGCTGCCGCACGGCTGCACCGCCGCCGCCTCCCCGGGCATCGACCAGGGCCGCGTGCTGATCGACGTCACCACGGTCAACGTCCTCGCCGCCGAGGTTCAGTACCCCTCGGAGTACGGCGCCCTGTCGGTCCACACCGGCATCCCGTGGGGGTACCGCACGAACGCGGACGAGATCCTGGCGTACTTGCGGGAGCAGTGCGCGCTGGTGGTCGGGCCGACCGGGTCGGGCAAGACGAACATGGTCCACGTCATCCTGGCCGGGTTCGCCCGTGCCACGGACATCCTCACGTGGGTCATCGACCTGAACGCCGGATCGGCCGGCCTGCCCTGGATCCGTCCCGCCCTGCAGGCGGGGGCGGATCAGGCGGTGCGGCCGGGGGTTGACTGGCTTGCCTCCACCCACGAGGAGGCTTTGAAGATGCTCGATGCCGCTTTGCGGATCGGGCTCTACCGCAAGCGCGCCTACCAGGACCTCATGGCCAAGGCGGACACCGACCTCCTGCCGGTCAGCCACGAAATCCCGCAGATCATGCTCGTCATCGACGAGGGCGCGGAGATCCTCACCAGCAACGACCCGGAGACCCGCAAGCTCGCGAAGAAGATCCTGGAAGTGATCCGGATGCTCCGCGCCATGGGCATCCGCACCGTGCTGACCGCCCTCGGCGCCACGGGCGCCGTCCTGGGCAACGTCATGATCCGCCGCGAGGCCAAGACCCGCGTGGCCCTGACCGGCGGCGCGACCGAGGGCATGGACCTGTCCAAGCTGTTCCCCGGCGGACGTGGCCTGCGCATCGAGCAGGCACCCCACAAGGGCACCGGGTTCATGGGCACCCCCGAATCCCCCGCCGCCCTGTTCGGGACCTGGCGGATCCTGCCGAGCCAGATCCGCGACATCGTCCACGCCACCTCCGACCGGCACCCCCGCCTGGACGCCATCTCCGCGAAAGCCGCGGGCCCCGAATACGCCCGCCGCTGGGACCACGCCCGCACCGCATGGATCACCGACCACGAACACGCCGACCTGGTGACCGATGCCCCCGACGCCAGCGGTCCGGGACCGGCGGCCCGGGGCGGGGGCCTGAACCTCTCCGCCCACCGCACCACCCAGGCCGCGCCGGCCTCCGCGGACGAGGACGCCCTCGCCGAGCAGTTCCGGCGGGAGATCGACGCCCAGTTCGCCACCGCCCCCGACCCGACCGAGACACCGCAGCTGCGGCCGGGACTGAACCTGTCCGCGCACCGCGAGGAGGACAACGCCGCCCGCCAGGCCGCCCTCACCCTCCTGATCGCCGCCGGACCGGAAGGCACCGGGGCCTCCGCGATCGCCCGACAGCTCGACCGGTACGGCACCACCCGCCAGACCGTCGTCGGATGGCTCAAGACATGGACCGAAGAGGGCGAAGCGGTCCGGATCGGGACCGGCACCAAGACCCGCTACGTCCACCGCACGCACGCACCCGACGGCTCGAACAGCCCCGATGGGGAGTGACCTTGTCACTTGTCGCCATCCCTGCGAGGACGCCCCTCCCGGCCTCTGAGGGGCTGGAAAAGGGCTTCCGACCTGGGAGGCGACAAGCGACAAGACAAGCGACAAGACAAGGCACGCGACAAGCCGGACGACAAGCGACACGACAAGCCGCCACGGGACCACACCTAAACGTTGAGGTGTGGTCCCGTGCTCACCAGGGAGCCCCGTCGTGCATGACCACACACTCCAGAGCACCACCCCGCCCGCCCGCTACGGCGACCCCGTCCTCTACCCGACCTACGTCCAGCAAACGGTAATGCCGCTCACCGAACTCCCCCCGGGAGTCGAGATGGTCACCCTTCCGAACGGCTACCGGACCCTCGCCTACACCCACCAGCCGAGCTCTGCGGTGACGCCCCGGGCCGTGCAGCCGATACCGGCGTGGGCCAAGACCACCGCCCTGCTCGCCCCGACCGTCGGCGCAGGCATCGCCGCAGCCGGGTTCGGAATCTCCTACGCCGCCCCGGGACTGATCGCCATGACCGACGCCCTCTGGGCCGCCATCGCCCTCATCGCCGCCGGAACTCTCGCCCCGCTCCTCCTCGGCGTCAGCCGCAGCCGAGCTGGACGGGGCGCGGCGCCGGTCCAGCACGTCACCCAGCACATCACCGCGTCCGGGATGTTCGGACGCGCCACCGGCACCCTCAACAACCGCTGAAAGGCCCATCCGTGAAACAGAACCCCCTGCCGCTGGCCGACCGCGTCTCCGACGCCGTCGCCCTGATCACCGGCAAGCACACCGTCCGCTGCCCGCTACCCGGCTGCCGGGTGTCCATCCGCTACCGCGCCGTCACCCCTGACGAGGCCAAGCGCCTCACCGCTCTGGCCTCCGACCACACCCGCCACTGACATGACGAGGGCGGCCCCGTCTCGGCAAAGTCCGGGCCGCCCTCTTCCAGCTACCACTGGAGGAATCCAGCATGACCCATCAACCCGCATCTGCGCTGCTGACGGCCGCGCTCGATGCCGCCGCCCTCGGCTGGAGCGTGTTCCCGCTCCGACCGGGCCAGAAGCGGCCCGCCCTCCACGGCGAGGAGCACTGCCCTGCTCTCGGGGATTGTGCCGGCGGGCACCGCAAGTGGGAGGACCGGGCCACCAGCGATCCGGACCGGATTCGGCGTGCGTGGGACCGGCTCCCGTTCAACGTCGGCATCGCGACCGGCCCGTCCAACCTCGTGGTCGTGGACCTGGACATGCCGAAGGGCAAAGTAAGTTCGGACGCGCCTGGCGGCGCGGAGACGTTTGAGGCGCTCTGCGAGCGCGCCGGGCAGCCCGTCCCGACAACGCTCTCGGTACGGACTCCCACCGGCGGGTCCCACCTGTACTTCACCGCTCCGGTCGGGGTCCGGCTGGGGAACACGGCGGGCCGTCTGGGCAGGCTGATCGACACCCGGGCGTGGGGCGGGTACGTCGTCGCTCCGGGCAGCGTCACACCCGCCGGGGCGTACGAGGTCACCCACCCCGTGGCTCCGCAGCCGTTCCCCGCGTGGCTATACGGGCTGCTGGCCCCTAAGCAGGCCCTGCGCAAGCTCACCGGCCGCCCGGCCACCCTCCGGACCGGCAGGTACGCGGCTGCGGCCCTGAATGCCGAGGTCTCGTCGGTGGAGTCGGCCCAAGCCGGGGAGCGCAACGGGACGCTGTTGCGGGCCGCCCGCGCTCTGGGGCGGTTCATCGCCGCTGGCGACCTCGCCCGGGACGTGGTGGAGGAGGCTCTTCAGTGGGCGGGGGAGTCGGCCGGCCTGCCGTCTGCCGAGTGCCGCAACACGATCCGCTCCGGTCTGAACTGGTCCATCGCCCGCAACGCGATGAGGCGGACGGCATGAACCAGCGTCCCCGCTCCTCCTTGAAGAGCCTCACCCTGGCCCCCACCGGGCTCAACTCCGCCGAACCGGCCGGAGCCAGGGGCGGCACTGGTGCGCCGAAAGTCGTCGCCGAAGGCGTCCTTTCATCTGTTCGCCCTGACCCGCACACGTCGGACGGCCAGTACATCGTCGCCGTCCTCCACATCTGCGCCCCGCGCGGTGCGGTGCCCACCGCGCACTCGAAGTGCGAGTGCGGCCACGACCGCAGCGCGGTCGGACGCACCAACGTACTCGCCCTCATCCAGCTCCACACCGACCACCGCACCGTGTGCCCGCTGGGCCGCGTCTCCACCAACCGGAGGAAGGCCGCATGACCATCACCACCACGACCGCCCCCGCGCCCACCCAGGCCGCCACGGACGGGTCCGTGCTGCTGGACGAGGTGGAGGCCTTCCACCGCCGGTTCAACGTCTTCCCCACCGAAGCTGCATACGTCGCCGTCACCCTGTGGGACGCGCACGCACACCTGCTGGACTGCTTCGACTCCACCCCTCGCCTCGCCTTCCTCTCCCCCGAGCCGGGCTCCGGGAAGTCCCGCGCGCTGGAGATCGTGGAAACCCTCGTGCCTCAGCCGCTGGTGGCCGCGAACGCGTCCGCACCGGTCCTCTTCCGGGCCGTCTCCACCCTGGAGAACAGGCCCACGATCCTCTTCGACGAGGTCGACACGATCTTCGGCCCCAAGGCCGGGGACAACGAACCGCTGCGCGGGTTCCTGAATGCCGGACACCACCGGGGCGCCGGCATGTGGCGGTGCGTCGGAGACGGCACCAACCAAACCGTCCAGGAGTTCCCCAGCTTCTGTGTGGTCGCCATGGCCGGACTCGGCTCCCTGCCCGACACCATCCTGACCCGGTCGGTCATCATCCGGATGCGCCGCCGGGCCCGCAACGAACGCGTCCAGCCGTTCCGCCGCCGCTTGCACGCCCCCAAAGGCCACGCGCTCCGAGACCGCCTCGCCGTCTGGGCGGACAGCGTCCGGCACCTGGTCGACGGGGTGTTCCCGGAGATGCCGGAGGAGGTCACCGACCGGCCTGCGGACGTGTGGGAGCCCCTCATCGCTGTCGCGGATGCCGCCGGAGGCGACTGGCCGGCCAGGGCCCGCGCCGCGTGTGCGGAGATCGTGGCCGCGTCCAAGGTGGACGACAAGGGCAGCATCGGCATTCGCCTGCTGACCGACCTGCGCGACCACGTCTTCGAGGGCATCGAGCGCCTGCCCACCGTCGCCGTACTGGACCGCCTGTACGCGCTGGAAGAGGCGCCGTGGGCGGACATGGGAGGCAAGCCCCTCACCTCCCGAGGCCTGGCCAAGATGCTCGGCGAGTACATGACCGGGGACAACAAGCCGATCGAGCCCCGAAATATCAAGACCGGCTCCACGGTGCTGAAGGGGTACTACGCGGCCGACCTTGCCGACGCGTGGGCGAGGTACTGCCCTCCCCCCACCCCCTGAGAATCCGCTACTGCCGCTACCTCCGCTACCGCGCAGGTCAGAGCACCCGCGGAGGTAGCGGCTAGGCCGAAAACATCCGCTACCCCAACAGCACCACCCGCTACCGGCCCGGCCCCCAACGGCCCGGCCGGTCGCGCATCTATCCGCTACCGCTACCCAATCCGCTACCACGATCAAGCTCCTGACCAGGGCGGTAGCGGAGGTAGCGGAAGTAGCGGATTTCTACGGGCGGGGAGCAACCCCGTCACTCGATCGCCGTGGAGGCACTCGGATGAACACCGCAGCCAAGTCCGTCGCTTCGGTCCTCTGCACGGTGGAGGACGCCGTCGTGTTGCTGAGGCTCGGACGCTCAACCATCTACGAGCTGATGGGCTCTGGCCACCTGCCGTTCGTCAAGGTCGGTCGCGCCCGCCGCATCCGTCGGACCGACATCGACGCGTTCGCCGCCCAGCTCGAAACACAGTCCGTCTGATCTCAGCGCAGCACCAGGCGGCCCCGGGAAGTCCCCGGGGCCGCCTTCCGCATGGAGGAGCACATGAGTCCCCGCAAGCCGAACATGGAGTCGTCCATCTACCTGGGCAATGACGGGTGGTGGCACGGCCGAGTCACGATGGGCGTGAAGCCCGACGGCGGCCCCGACCGCCGGCACCGCCGGGCCAAGACCGAGACGGCGGTCACCAAGAAGGTCCGCGAGCTGGAGAAGCTGCGCGACGAAGGTCGGGCCACGAAGGCCGGGCGGAAGCCGACCGTCGCGGAATGGATGGACACATACCTGACCACGATCGCGAGCCTGAAGCTCAAGCCGCGGTCGCTGGACGACTACTGGTCGAAGACCCGCAACGACATCATCCCGGGCGTCGGAAAGCACCGCCTCGACAAGCTCGCGCCGGAACACCTGGAAGTCATGTACGCAGCCATGTTGGAGGAGGGACACGCCCCCTCTCACGTGGTCAAGGTGCACCGGATCCTCTCCCGCGCACTGAAGATCGCCCACCGTCGCCGGATCATCAGCGAGAACGTCGCCACGCTCGTGGACCCGCCGTCCGTGGACGAGACCGAGGCGAACCCGTTCTCGCGGGAGGAGTCGAAGGCATTCCTGGCCGCCGCCGCCAAGCGCCCGACGTTCATGCGGTGGGCCATTGGGGTCGGCATGGGCTTCCGGCAGGGCGAGGCTTTGGGCCTCCGCTGGCCCTATGTCGACCTTGAGCAGGGGCTGTTCCACCCCGCGTGGCAGCTCCAGCGCCTCACCTGGAAGCACGGGTGCAAGGACGCGCACGCTTGCGGCGCGCGACTCCACCGCTTCGAGCCCTGCCCGCCGGAGTGTTCTGCGCACAAGGGCTACAAGCGCGGCTGTCCGAAGCCGTGCTCGAAGACGTGCCGTCGGCACGCCAGCACCTGCCCCGAGCGGAAGGGAGGGGGATTGGCCTTTACGCGGCCCAAGACGAAGAAGAGCCAGAACCCCGTACCGATCCCGCCACCCTTCATGCCGTTCCTTCTGGATCACAAGGTGAAGCAGGACGAGCAGCGGCAAGCCGCCGGGGAGCTTTGGGAGGAGTGCGGCGCGGTGTTCACGCGGTCAGACGGCCGGCCGCTTGACCCACGGGCCGACTGGGAGGAGTTCAAAGAGCTACTTCAAGAGGCGGGCATCAGCGACCGCCGCCAGCACGACGGGAGCCGTCACACGGCTGGAACGATCCTCAACGAGTTGGGGGTGGACATGCCCACCATCATGGAGATCCTTCGGCACACGCAGATCAGCCAGACACGGCGATACGTGAAGGGACGATCTGAGCTCTCGCGGGAGGCCATGCGCCGGATGGGCGAGGCGTTCATGCCTGGCCCCAATCCGGTGTCTGAGACCAGAACTGAGACCGAGAACACCCGGGCGGCCCGTGCACGGCGGCGACGCAAGATCCGGTAAATAGCAAAAGCCCCAGGTCACGGCGAGTGAGTCCTGGGGCTTCTACAGAGCCGCCTTCGGGATTCGAACCCGAGACCTACGCATTACGAGTGCGTTGCTCTGGCCAACTGAGCTAAGGCGGCACCGCTGGTCCGACAAGTATTCCCTCGGGAGGGAGTGCTCATCAGCAGCGGCGCCAAGTCTACAGGCTCGAACGGGGTGCCCCGAACCGGGTTCCGCAGGGGTGGGGCATATCGGGCGTATCGGCATCACACGGCCCCGCCCCGCGGGCTAGGAGCACTTCTTGCCGTTCTGCGGCGGCTTGCCCTCCAGGAGGTAGGTGTTGATCGCCGTGTCGATGCAGTCGCTGCCCCGGCCGTACGCCGTGTGGCCGTCGCCGTCGTACGTGAGGAGGACGCCAGAGTCGAGCTGGCCCGCCAGGGCCTGTGCCCACTTGTACGGGGTCGCCGGGTCGCGGAGCGTGCCGACCACCACGATCGGCGGGGCGCCCTTCGCGGTCAGCGGGTGAGCCGTGCCGGTGGCCTTGACCGGCCAGTACGCACAGTTCAGCGAGGCCCAGGCCAGGCCCGCGCCGAAGACCGGGGAGGCCTTCTCGAAGGACGGCAGGGCGGCGTCGACCGCCTCCGGGCCCTTGAAGGCGGGGGGCTGGTCGAGACAGTTGACGGCGGCGTTCGCGTACATCAGGTTCGCGTACCGGCCGTCCGGCTCGCGCTCGTAGTAGCTGTCGGCGAGCGCGAGGAGCCCGGAGCCGTCGCCGTTCATCGCCCCGGCGAGGGCCTCGCGCAGCTGCGGCCAGGCCGTCTCGTCGTACAGCGCCGCGATCACCCCGGTCGTGGCCAGGGACTCGCCGAGCGGGCGCGCGGAGTCGCCGCTGGGCACGGGCCGGGCGTCGACCTTGCGGAAGAACTCCTTCAGGCGGTCCGCCACCGCCTCCGGGGTGCCCTTGCCGAGCGGGCAGTCCGGCTGCTTCACGCAGTCCTTGGCGAAGGAGCGGAAGGCCGTCTCGAAGCCCGCCGTCTGGTCGCGGTTCAGTTCGAGGGCCGGGCGGGAGGGGTCCATCGCGCCGTCCAGGACCAGGCGGCCCACCCGGCCGGGGAAGAGGTCCGCGTACATCGCCCCGAGGAAGGTGCCGTACGAGGCCCCCACGTACGTCAGCTTCTCGTCGCCCAGCACCGCACGCAGGATGTCCATGTCGCGGGCGGCGTCGACGGTGGAGACGTGCGGCAGGACCCGCTTCGAGCGGGACTGGCAGCCCGCCGCGAAGTCCTTGAACGCGGCCACCAGCCGTGCGCGCTCTGCCGCGTCGTCCGGAGTCTGGTCCACCTGCGTGTACGTGTCCATTGCCGGGCCCGTCAGGCACTCGACCGGGCTGCTGCGGTCCACTCCGCGCGGGTCGAAGGAAACCATGTCGTACTGGGCGCGCACGGGCGCCGGGTAGCCGATGCCCGCGTACGCCTGGAGGTACCCGATGCCGGAGCCGCCCGGGCCGCCCGGGTTGACCACGAGCGAGCCGAGCCGCGTGCCGGGGCCGGTGGCCTTGCGGCGGGCGACCGCGATGTCGACATCCTGGCCGGACTCAGGGTGGGCGTAGTCCAGCGGGGCCTTCATCGTTGCGCACTGGAAGCCCGGGACACCGCAGTCGCGCCAGCTCAGCTTCTGCTCGTAGTACGGGCGCAGGGCCGCCGGGACCGCGGTCGGCTCGGCCGACGGCGCGGCGCCCGCGGCGGAGGAGGACGCAGCGGCCGGCGGCCCGCCCGAGCCCCCCGAGGTGCATCCGGAGAGCAGCAGTCCGGCGGCTGCGATCACGGTTCCGGTGGTGCGCAGCACGCGCCTGGTGTCCATTCCAGGAGCCTACGTCCTGACCGGTGACCGGGCCCGGGGACGTCCGCGCCCACCCGGCCGACCCCGCGCGGGACGCTGCCGCGACCGCGCCGGTACCCCCGCTGACCCGGGGCGGCCGCGGCGAGGGTCCGCCGCACCCGTCCCGCCGCGGCGGGACCGCCCGTACGGGTGAAGGGTCAAGCCCGCTGTCAGCGGATGCGGGTGCTGCGGCCCGGCTCAGCCCGCGCGCAGTGCCATTGTCATCGCCTCGACCGCGAGGAGGGGGGCCACATTGCGGTCGAGGGCCTCCCGGCAGGCGATGATCGCCTCGATGCGGCGCAGCGTGCGCTCCGGGCCGGAGGCACGGGCGATCCGGTCCAGGTCCGGCCGTATCTCCTCGTTGGCGATGGCCAGGGACGAGCCTAGCTGGAGGGCCAGCACGTCCCGGTAGAAGGCGGTGAGGTCGGTCAGGGCCAGGTCGAGCGTGTCGCGCTGGGTGCGCGTGCGGCGGCGCTTCTGCCGGTCCTCCAGCTCCTTCATCACGCCCGCCGTGCCGCGCGGCATCCGTCCGCCGGTGCCGGCTCCGGCCCCCAGCGCGGCCCTCAGCTCCTCGGTCTCCTTCGTGTCGACCTCTTCCGCGACCTGCTTGGCGTCCTCGGCGGCGGCGTCGACCAGTTCCTGCGCCGCCTTGAGGCAGCCGCCCACGTCGTCGATGCGGAGCGGGAGCTTCAGCACGGCGGCCCGGCGGGTCCGGGCGGCCTCGTCCTGCGCGAGCCGGCGGGCCCGGCCGATGTGCCCCTGGGTGGCGCGGGCAACGGCCGCGGCGACGGCGGGTTCGATGCCGTCGCGCCGGACCAGTACGTCGGCGACGGCGGCGACGGGCGGGGTGCGCAGGGTCAGGTGGCGGCAGCGGGAGCGGATGGTGGGCAGCACGTCCTCCAGGGAGGGCGCGCACAGCAGCCACACCGTCCGCGGGGCGGGCTCCTCCACGGCCTTCAGGAGCACGTTGCCCGCACCCTCGGTCAGCCGGTCGGCGTCCTCCAGGACGATGACCTGCCAGCGGCCCACGGCCGGCGAGAGCTGCGCCCGGCGGACCAGGTCGCGTGTCTCCTTCACGCCGATGGACAGCAGGTCCGTGCGCACGAACTCCACATCCGCGTGCGTGCCGATCACGGTGGTGTGGCAGCCGTCGCAGAACCCGCAGCCGGGCTCGCCGCCGAGGGCCCGGTCGGGGCTGGTGCACTGCAGGGCCGCGGCGAAGGACCGGGCGGCGGTGGCCCGGCCGGAGCCGGGCGGGCCGGTGAACAGCCAGGCGTGGGTCATCTTGGACGCGGCGGGCGGCGCGGCCCCGGCCTCGACGGCGGTGACCAGGGCGTCGGCGTCACGGGCGGCGGCGGCCAGCTGCGCCTGCACCCGCTCCTGCCCCACCAGATCGTCCCACACGGGCATCGCGCCCACCGCCTTCCACCGGCCGTCTTCCCCTGGCCGTCCGTGCCGTACCTGCCGTCCACGGCCGGACCTGCGTCCGTGCCGTCCGTGCCGTCCGTCGTATCGCTGCGTGCCCCAGTGTGGCGCGCACCACTGACAATCCCCGTCAGCGGCGGCGGCGCGGACCGCCCCCGCCGTCCTGGTCCTCGTCCTCGTCCCGGTGCGGGCCCAGCAGTTCGTCCGCCAGCGTCGGCAGGTCGTCCAGCGGGGTCTGCTCGGCCCAGTCGGGGCGCTCCCGGCGCGGGCGGCCGTCCTCGCCGAGGGCGGGCAGCTCGCGGGTCGCCTCGTTGCCCGGATCGCGGAAGATGCCCGGCGGCACCCGGTCGGCCGGGCTCTCCTGCGAATGCCGGGCCGTGGGCCGCACGGCCTGCCCGTACGCGGCCTCACCGTACGCGGTCCGGGCCGTCGGGCCGCTCGGCGCGTCCTCGCGGGACGGGCGTACGGGGGGCAGGACCGCAGTCTCATCGGCCGGGACGGCCGGGATCACCGAGGTCTCCGCCGCGGGGTCGGTCTTGGGCATCGGGACCGTCTGGGTCACGTCGTCCGGCTGGACGACCCGCTTGATCAGCGGCGTCTCGACCGTCACCGCGTCGTCCGGGTACGGCTCCTTGGTCATGTCGACCTTGGGCACGGCCGGAGCCTGGTGTGCCTGGTGCGCAGCCGGGGCCTGATGCGCAGCCTGGTGCGTCTGGTGCGCAGCCGGGGCCTGGTGCGCAGCCGCCGCGGGGGCAGCCGCCGCGGGCGCAGCCGGAGCCGCCGCAGCAGCAGCCGCCGCCCGCGCCGCCGCCGCAGCCGCCTCGGCCTCCGCCTGCCTGCGGGCCTCCTCGGCCTTCAGCAGGGCCTCCTCGGCGCGCCGCTGCTTCTCCAGCCGCCGCTCCTCGGCCTCGGCCCGCAGCCGGGCCTCTTCCTCCGCCTGCCTGCGCAGTCGCTCCTGCTCCGCCGCGCGGGCCTTCTCCTCGGCCTCCGCGCGCAGCCGCTCGGCCTCGGCCCGGGCCCGGGCCTCCTCCTCGGCGCGCTGCCGCTCCTCCTGCGCCCTGCGGGCGGCCTCGGCCTCGGCCCTGATCCGGGCCTCCTCGGCCTCGCGGGCCCTGCGGGCCTCCTCCTCGGCGCGCAGCCGCTCCTCCTCCGCCTTGCGCGCCGCCTCTTCCTCGGCCTTGCGCCGGGCCTCCTCCTCCGCGAGGCGCCGGGCCTCGGCCTGGGCGGCCAGCTCGGCCTCCGAGAGCGGGAGCATCCGGTCCAGGCGGTGGCGTACGACGGTGGTCACCGACTCCGGGTCCTGACCCGCGTCCACCACCAGGTAGCGCCCGGGGTCGGCGGCGGCGAGCGTCAGGAAGCCGGCCCGCACCCGCTGGTGGAACTCCGCCGGCTCCGACTCCAGCCGGTCCGGGGCCTCCGTGAACCGCTCCCGCGCCGCCTCCGGCGACACGTCGAGCAGCACGGTCAGGTTCGGCACGAGCCCGTCGGTGGCCCAGCGGGAGATCCGGGCGATCTCGGTCGGCGACAGGTCGCGGCCTGCGCCCTGGTAGGCCACCGATGAGTCGATGTACCGGTCGGAGATGACGACCGCACCGCGTTCCAGGGCGGGCCGGACGACGGTGTCCACGTGCTCCGCCCGGTCGGCGGCGTACAGCAGCGCCTCGGCCCGGTTCGACAGCCCGGCCGAGGAGACGTCGAGCAGGATGGAGCGCAGCCGCTTGCCGACCGGGGTGGCGCCCGGCTCACGGGTGACCACCACCTCGTGGCCCTTGCCCCGTATCCACTGGGCCAGCGCCTCGACCTGGGTGGACTTGCCGGCGCCGTCGCCGCCCTCCAGGGCGATGAAGAAGCCGGCGGCGGACGGCGCCTGCACCGGTTCGCCGCCCCGCAGCGCCTCGCGCAGGTCGCGGCGCAGCGGTACGCCACTGCGGTCGTCGGCCTTGGCGAGCACGATCACCGCGACGGGCAGCAGCAGGGCGCCGACCAGCATCAGCGTGAAGGCGCCGCCGCCGTGCGCGAAGACGAGGTCCCCGGCGGCCAGCCGGTGCGGGCCGATCGCGGCGGCCAGGACCGGCGCGAGGACGGCTCCGACGGCCACGGCCACCCGGACCACGGCCTGCAGGTGCTCGGTGACGCGGCCGCGGCGGAACTCCTCGGTCTCCTGATCCAGCAGGGTGTGCCCGGTGTTGGCGGCGACGCCCGCGGCGAGGCCGGCGAGCAGCGACAGGAAGACCACCGTCGCCGTGTCCGGCACCAGCCCGGTCAGCAGCAGCGCCAGCCCGCTCACCGCTATGGCCAGGGCCAGCAGCCGCCGCCGGGAGAAGGCGGGGAGCACCTTCCCGGCCTGGGCGGCCCGGATGCCGAGGGCCGTACCGCCCAGCAGGGCCAGGACGATCAGCGCGAAGGAAGCCGGGCCGCCGCCCAGGTCGAAGGCGTGCAGGACGGCCACGGCTGCGGCGCAGGACACGGCCGCGGCCACCGCGGCGCAGGCCAGCACGAGCAGCGGGATGGCCCCCGTACGGCCCTTGTCGGGGCGGTCCCCGGCCTTGGGGGGACGCAGGCCCTCCAGCGGGGAACGCGGCCGCGGGGTCTTCGCCTCGGGCAGCGTCAGCGGCAGCAGCAGCGAGACGGACGCCGCGAACAGGCCGGAGGCCACGTACGAGCCGAGGGCGGCCCGGTTCTCGGCGAACCAGTCCACCCCGAGGCCGAGGGCCTTGCCGACGAGGGTCGCGACGAGCAGGACGGCGGCGGCCAGGGGCAGCGCCGCGAAGGACGTACGCAGCGTCAGCCGGCGCAGGGCGTCGAGGTGGTCGGGCAGCGGACGTACGGTCGCGCCCTCGGGCGGCGGCGCGGGCAGCAGGGCGGGAGCGGCGCTGTCCTTGGCCAGGCTCCACAGCCGCTCGGCGGCGCCGGACACGAAGACGGTGGCGAGGAGCGCGGTCAGCGCGTGCGCCGGGATCCAGTCGAGCCACAGCGGGGCCACGACGAAGAGGCCGAGCCGGATGCCGTCGGCGGCGACCATCGTCCAGCGGCGGTCGAGCGCGCCGCCGGGGGCGGTGAGCCCCGCGAGCGGGCCGAGCAGGACCGCGCCGAACAGCAGCGTGGACAGGATCCGCACCCCGAAGACGGCGGCGATGGTCAGGGCCCAGCCCTGGTAGCCGCTGCCGAAGGTCTCCTCGGAGACGGCCGCCTGGAAGGCCAGCAGGACCAGCACCAGCAGGGCGAGGGCATCACCGATGCCGCTCACCAGCTGGGCGCTCCACAGACGGCGCAGTCTGGGGGTGCGCAACAGTGCGCGCACCGCCCGCTCGCGGGAGTCCGCGGCGAGGGCTTCGTCGTAGGTGGGGTTCTCGGGGGCGGTCACGACCGTTGGCTGCTCGGCTCGCGTCATCCGCCCAGCCTATCCGCTGCGCTTGGCGCCTGCGGAAGCCTGTGGACAACCCCGGGTGTGACCCCGCCCGCACCTCTGGCCTGCGGGGCCGCGGGCCGGCTCCGCACGGGACGGCCGGGCCCCCTGCGCACTGCGCAGGGGGCCCCGGTCACGTCAGCGGTCACGCCGCCCGGTCGCGGACCGGCGGACTACTCGTCCGACTCCCCCTCGGCGGTCGCAGCGGCCGAGGCCGTCTTCTTCGCCACCGTCTTCTTGGCGGCGGCCTTCTTGACCGTCGTCGTCTTCGCCGCCGTCGTCTTCTTGGCGGCAGCGGTCTTCGTCGCCGTCGTCTTCTTCGCCGGGGCCTTCTTGGCCGTCGCCTTCTTGGCCGGGGCCTTCTTCGCGGTCTTCTTCGCCGGGCCCTTCGCCCGCTTCTCCGCGAGCAGCTCGTAACCCCGCTCCGGCGTGATCGTCTCGACGTCGTCGTCGCGCCGCAGCGTCGCGTTCGTCTCGCCGTCCGTCACGTACGGGCCGAACCGGCCGTCCTTGACGACGACCGGCCGCTCGCTGACCGGGTCGGTGCCCAGCTCCTTCAGCGGCGGCTTGGCCGCGGCCCGCCCGCGCTGCTTGGGCTGCGCGTAGATGGCGAGGGCCTCCTCCAGCGTGATGGAGAACAGCTGGTCCTCGGTCTCCAGCGACCGCGAGTCCGTGCCCTTCTTCAGGTACGGGCCGTAACGGCCGTTCTGGGCGGTGATCTCCACGCCCTCGGCGTCCGCCCCCACGACCCGCGGGAGCGACATGAGCTTCAGCGCGTCGTCGAGGGTGACCGTGTCGAGCGACATCGACTTGAAGAGCGAGGCCGTCCGCGGCTTCACCGCGTTCTTGCCGGTCTTCGGGGTGCCCTCGGGAAGGATCTCCGTCACGTACGGCCCGTAGCGGCCGTCCTTCGCGACGATCTGGTTCCCGCTCACCGGGTCCGTGCCCAGGTCGAATTCACCGCTCGGCTTCGCGAACAGCTCCTCCGCGTACGCGACGGTCAACTCGTCGGGCGCCAGGTCGTCCGGCACGTCCGCACGCTGGTGGCCCTCCGCGTCCTTCTCGCCGCGCTCGACGTACGGGCCGTAGCGGCCCACCCGCAGGACGATGCCCTCGCCGACCGGGAAGGAGGAGATCTCCCGGGCGTCGATCGCGCCCAGGTCCGTGACCAGCTCCTTCAGACCGCCGAGGTGGTCCCCGTCGGCCGGCACGACCTCCGTGGCGTCCTCCGAGCCGAAGTAGAAGCGCTTCAGCCACGGCACGGCCTGGGCCTCGCCGCGCGCGATGCGGTCGAGGTCGTCCTCCATCTTCGCGGTGAAGTCGTAGTCGACGAGCCGGCCGAAGTGCGTCTCCAGCAGGTTCACCACGGCGAACGACAGGAAGGACGGCACGAGGGCCGTGCCCTTCTTGAAGACGTACCCGCGGTCCAGGATCGTGCCGATGATCGACGCGTAGGTCGACGGGCGGCCGATCTCCCGCTCTTCCAGCTCCTTGACCAGCGAGGCCTCCGTGTAGCGGGCCGGCGGCTTGGTCGAGTGGCCGTCCGCCGTGATCTCCTCGGCGCTGAGCGCGTCGCCCTCGGCGACCTGCGGCAGCCGCTTCTCACGGTCGTCGAGTTCGGCGTTCGGGTCGTCCGCGCCCTCGACGTACGCCTTCATGAAGCCGTGGAAGGTGATCGTCTTGCCCGAGGCGGTGAACTCGGCGTCCCGGCCGTCCGACGCCCGGCCGCCGATCTTGACGGTGACCGAGTTGCCGACCGCGTCCTTCATCTGGGAGGCGACGGTCCGCTTCCAGATCAGCTCGTACAGGCGGAACTGGTCGCCGGTCAGGCCCGTCTCGGCGGGAGTACGAAAACGATCACCCGAGGGGCGGATCGCCTCGTGCGCCTCCTGCGCGTTCTTGACCTTGCCCGCGTAGACGCGCGGCTTCTCCGGCAGGTAGTCGGCCCCGTACAGCTGCGTGACCTGCGCCCGCGCCGCCCCCACGGCCGTCTCGGAGAGCGTGGTGGAGTCCGTACGCATGTAGGTGATGAAGCCGTTCTCGTACAGCTTCTGCGCGACCTGCATCGTCGCCTTCGCACCGAAGCCCAGCTTGCGCGAGGCCTCCTGCTGGAGCGTGGTCGTACGGAACGGGGCGTACGGGGAGCGGCGGTACGGCTTGGACTCGACCGACCGGACGGCGAACGAGGCGCCCTCCAGCGCGGCGGCGAGCGCCCGCGCGTTGGCCTCGTCGAGGTGCAGCACCTCGCTCTTGAGCTGCCCGTTCGCACCGAAGTCGCGGCCCTGCGCGATGCGCTTGCCGTCGACCGTGTTCAGGCGGGCGACCAGCGACGACGGGTCACTGGGATCACCGGCGCGGCCAGTGGAGAAGGTGCCCGTCAGGTCCCAGTACTTGGCGCTGCGGAAGGCGATGCGCTCGCGCTCGCGCTCGACGACGAGGCGGGTGGCCACCGACTGGACGCGGCCGGCCGACAGACGCGGCATGACCTTCTTCCACAGGACCGGCGAGACCTCGTAGCCGTAGAGGCGGTCGAGGATGCGGCGCGTCTCCTGGGCGTCGACCATGCGCTGGTTCAGCTCGCGCGGGTTGGCGACGGCGTCGCGGATCGCGTCCTTGGTGATCTCGTGGAAGACCATCCGGTGGACGGGGACCTTGGGCTTGAGGACTTCCTGGAGGTGCCACGCGATGGCTTCGCCCTCGCGGTCCTCATCGGTGGCGAGGAAGAGTTCGTCGGACTCGGCCAGCAGCTCCTTGAGCTTCCTGACCTGCGCCTTCTTGTCCGCGTTCACGACGTAGATCGGCTGGAAGTCGTGCTCGACGTCCACACCCAGGCGTCGGACCTCGCCCGTGTACTTGTCGGGGACCTCGGCGGCGCCGTTCGGGAGGTCGCGAATGTGCCCGACGCTCGCCTCGACGACGTATCCCGGGCCGAGGTAGCCCTTGATCGTCTTCGCCTTGGCAGGGGACTCGACGATGACGAGTCGGCGGCCGCCCTTTGCGGTCTCGCTAGTCGGGGACAACTTGGCTCTTCTCTCCGGTCGGCACTCGGTCGCAGTACGGCGACGCTGCGGAGTGTGACGGTACAACCCGCACCCGTGTCAAACGGCACAAGCCCGCAACGGCCACTCGAACGGTAACCCGACAAGTGCCATTTCTGCCGCCCGGATACCGCGCCGGACCCCTCCCGGTCACCGGGCCGAGTGCGCCGAGGGCCGTCTGGCCGCGCTCCCGCACCCCGTCTGACGTCCTGTTTCCGACGATGATCTACGGCCGGATGTGCCCGGGTGACCACTCCGGCCGAGACACCGGATTCCCGGGCGCCGGCCGGCCCGCCCCGGCGGGCGGCGCCGCCGCTACGGCTGCTGCGGCCGGCACGGGGCGCGCGCTCTGCGCCATCGGCCCGCGGTGCAGCGCCCGCTCCCCCGTCCGGACCGGCAGTGCGGCCCCGCGCAGCAGGAACGCGGTCGCGGAGCGCTCCCCGGACCGCCTTCCCTGCCGTTTCCCCCCTGGCCCCCGGGCCGCTCACAGGGACCCTGCGGATCCCCCCGGATCCGCCTGGCTCCCCCCGGCAGGGGAGCCTGCCGGCCCTCGGGGAACAACGGGCGAACCCCGGGTTACATCACGGGGCCGCGGCGGTCGACCGGCTCCAGGAACCCCTGCTCGACGAGGACACGGATCGCCTCGGGCGTCCGGTCCCGCAGGACGACCGGGTCCTCCTGCACCAGCTGCGCGATCGCGTCGAGGATCCGGCCCGCGGTGAGTGAGCCGTCGCACACTCCGGCGAATCCGGCCCCGACGGTGTCCACCTTGGTGGCGCGCCGCATGCCGCGGTTCTGCCGGAGCACCACGTGCTCCGGGTCCTCGGCCCCGGGCGCCCCGACCTGCTCCTGCACCACTTCGGCGGCCAGCACGAAGCGGTCCTCCAGCAGGGACGCGTCATCGTGTGCGCGCAGGTAGTCCTGGCGGGCGAAGTGCGCCAGGACGGCGTCGCCGAGCGGCTGCTCCACCGAGTGCGGCCACTCCTCGACCACGATCGACGGCTCCTGCGCATCGCTGCGGCGCAGGGTGATCCAGCCGAAGCCGACGGCCTTGGTCTTGCGGGCCTCGAACTCGTCCAACCAGTCCTCGTAGCGGCGCGCGTACTCGGCGGGCTCGGTGCGGTGGTCACCGGCGTCGCGCAGCCACAGCTCCGCGTACTGCGTGACGTCCTGCACGTCACGCTGCACGATCCACGCGTCACAGCCGCGCGGCACCCAGGAGCGGACCCGGTCGTGCCAGTCCTCGCCCTCCACGTGCTGCCAGTTGCCGAGGAACTGCGCGTACCCGCCCGGGTTCAGGTGGGCGCCGGCCTCCTGGACCAGGGTCCGGCACAGGTCGTCGCCGCCCATGCCGCCGTCCCGGTACGTCAGGCGCGCCCCGGGCGAGATCACGAACGGCGGATTGGACACGATCAGGTCGTACGTCGCCTCGCCGACCGGCTCGAACAGCGACCCGGCGAGCAGCTCGGCCTCCGGGGCACCGGACAGCGCCAGGGTCAGGCGGGTGAAGGCTAGGGCCCGCGGGTTGACGTCGGTGGCGGTGACCCGGGTGGCGTGCTGGGCGGCGTGCAGGGCCTGGATGCCGGATCCGGTGCCGAGGTCGAGGGCGCTGGCGACGGGGACGCGGACGGTGATGCCGGCCAGAGTGGTGGAGGCGCCGCCGACACCGAGGACGACGCCTTCCTCGCGGCTGCCGATCCCCCCGGCGCCGCCGACGGCGCAGCCGAGGTCGGAGACGATGAACCAGTCCTCGCCGTCAAGCCCTCCGTACGGGCGCACGTCGACGGTGGCGTACACCTCGTCGCCCTCCCGGCGCAGCCAGCCGTCGGCCACCGCGGCCTCCACGGGCAGCGCGGCCGCGGCCCGCCCGTACGGCTCCGGCTGCTGGAGCAGGAACAGCCGGACCAGGCTCGCGAGCGGGCCGTCGCCGGGCCCGCGGGTGGCGCGCAGGGCGGGGACCGTCTCACTGCGCGCCAGCGCGGCGTAGGCGGGGGCGCCAAGCAGGTCGAGCAGCCCGTCGGCGGTGAAGCCGGCGGCGAGCAGGGCGGTGCGCAGCTCGGCGGCGCGGTCGGGCAAGGGAAGGCTGCTGGTACTCACCCGTCCATTGTGTCGGCTGCCGCGGGCAATCGGTGCGCCGCGCGGAGGGTCGGCGTGTGCCGGACCCCGTATGCCCGCGGGCGGCCGCGCGGCGGCCGGCACGGGCAGGGTCTGGCTGCCGCGCTGCGGCGCCCCGCGCCGTCACGGGGACGGCGGGCGCCGTCTCACTTCGCCGGCGAGGGCGCGCTGACCTGGCAGCCCTTCTGGCGGTTCAGGGACTTGTCCAGGCCGGCGGTCTTGAGGCGGGCGCGGGCCTCGACGGCTCCCTTGGAGGCCTCGTCGATCCCGCCCGCGACCTCCTTGAGGCCCGCGGCGAACTTGCCCTGGTCCGCGGGGTCGAGGGCGTCCATCTTCGTCTTCAGGTCGGCATAGCCCTTGGAGGAGGTGTTGAAGCCCGTGGCGGCGGCCTCCGCGTTCGCATTCCCGTCCTTGACCGGCGGGTCCCCGGCCGAGGTGAGGGCGGAGGCCATCGACTTGTAGGCGTCCGAGATCTGCTGGAACGCCGCGGAGTCGGTCGTCTTGACCTCGTCGGGTTTGCTGCTCTCGGTCGCCACGCGCTTGATGTCGGCGTTGGCGGTCTCGATCTTCTTCAGCTCGGGCGACCACTGGTCGCAGACCTTCTTGGCCCAGCTGTTGGCCTTCTCGTCCCCGTCGTCACCGCCGCAGCCGGACAGCACGAGCATCAGTACCGCACCGCCGGACACCGCGGCCGCAAGCTTCTTGTTCACCGGATTGGTCCCTTCGAAGGCTCTCGGCCCGGAAGATACACGCCCGTCATCGCCGCACGCAGAAAGGCGGACAGACGGCGCGTCAGTCCGCGCCGCCTGTCCGCCGTTCGGTCGTACGTCCGAGTGGCCCCTCGGATCAGGAGACCACCGCGGGGTCGCTCGACTGCGTCACCCGCTCGGCGGGCGCCGCGGCGTCGCCGTCGGTGTCGTCGCCGACGGCGATGCCGCGGCGCTTGGAGACGTACACCGCGCCGACGATGACGGCGATGGCGATGACCGCGACGACGGCCCGTACGGTCGCGCTCGTGTCGGCGCCGTAGCTGAACTGCACGACCGCCGGGGCGATCAGCAGGGCCACCAGGTTCATGACCTTCAGCAGCGGGTTGATGGCGGGACCGGCGGTGTCCTTGAACGGGTCGCCGACGGTGTCGCCGATGACCGTCGCGGCGTGGGCCTCGCTGCCCTTGCCGCCGTGGTGGCCGTCCTCCACGAGCTTCTTCGCGTTGTCCCAGGCGCCGCCGGAGTTGGCGAGGAAGACCGCCATCAGGGTGCCGGTGCCGATGGCGCCCGCGAGGAAGGAGCCGAGCGCACCGACGCCGAGGGTGAAGCCCACCGCGATCGGGGTGAGGACGGCGAGCAGGCCGGGCGTGGCGAGCTCGCGCAGCGCGTCCTTGGTGCAGATGTCCACGACGCGGCCGTACTCGGGCTTCTCGGAGTAGTCCATGATCCCGGGGTGCTCGCGGAACTGGCGGCGCACCTCGTAGACCACGGCGCCCGCGGAGCGGGACACCGCGTTGATGGCCAGGCCGGAGAACAGGAAGACGACGGCTGCGCCCAGGATCAGGCCGACCAGGTTGTTGGGCTGGGCGATGTCCAGGCTGAGGTTCATCTCCCCGGCCTTGGCGCCGACCTCCTTCACCGCGTTGGCGATGGCGTCGTTGTACGAGCCGAACAGCGCGGCCGCGGCGAGCACGGCCGTGGCGATGGCGATGCCCTTGGTGATGGCCTTGGTGGTGTTGCCGACGGCGTCCAGGTCGGTCAGCACCTGCGCGCCCGCGCCCTCGACGTCACCGGACATCTCGGCGATGCCCTGGGCGTTGTCGGAGACGGGGCCGAAGGTGTCCATGGCGACGATGACGCCGACCGTGGTGAGCAGGCCGGTCCCGGCCAGGGCCACCGCGAACAGCGCGAGCATGATCGAGGTGCCGCCGAGCAGGAACGCCCCGTACACGCCGAGGCCGATGAGCAGCGCCGTGTAGACGGCGGACTCCAGGCCGACGGAGATGCCGGCGAGGACGACGGTGGCGGCGCCGGTCAGGGAGGACTTGCCGATGTCCCGGACGGGACGGCGGTTGGTCTCGGTGAAGTAGCCGGTCAGCTGCTGGATCAGGGCCGCGAGCAGGATGCCGATCGCGACGGCGACGAGGGCGAGGACGCGCGGGTCACCGGAGTGGGTGGTGATCACGGGGTTGTCGACGCCGACGAGGTCCTTGTAGCTGGACGGCAGGTAGGCGAAGACGGCGATCCCGACCAGCACCAGGGAGATCACGGCGGAGATGAAGAAGCCGCGGTTGATGGCGGTCATCCCGCTGCGGTCGGAGCGGCGCGGGGAGACCGCGAAGATGCCGATCATGGCGGTGATGACGCCGATGGCGGGCACGATCAGCGGGAAGGCGAGACCCAGGTCACCGAAGGCGGCCTTGCCGAGGATCAGTGCGGCCACGAGGGTGACGGCGTACGACTCGAAGAGGTCGGCCGCCATGCCGGCGCAGTCGCCGACGTTGTCGCCCACGTTGTCGGCGATGGTCGCGGCATTGCGCGGATCGTCCTCCGGAATGCCCTGCTCGACCTTGCCGACCAGGTCGGCGCCGACGTCGGCGGCCTTGGTGAAGATGCCGCCCCCGACACGCATGAACATGGCGATCAGAGCGGCGCCGAGGCCGAAGCCCTCCAGGACCTTGGGGGCGTCCGCGGCGTAGACCAGGACGACGCAGGAGGCGCCGAGGAGGCCGAGGCCGACGGTGAACATGCCGACGACGCCGCCGGTGCGGAAGGCGATCCGCATGGCCTTGTGGGCGACGTCGGTGAGGTCCTTGGCGGGCTCGCCCTCGGCGGGGGTTGCCTCGCGTGCGGCGGCGGCGACGCGGACGTTGGCACGGACCGCGAGGCGCATGCCGATGTAGCCGGTGGCCGCCGAGAAGAGGGCGCCCACGAGGAAGAAGGCGGAACGTCCCGCCCGCTGGGTCCAGTCGTCGGCGGGCAGCAGGAACAGCAGGAAGAACACGACGACGGCGAAGACGGCGAGGGTGCGCAACTGCCGGCCGAGGTAGGCGTTGGCGCCCTCCTGGACGGCTGCTGCGATCTTCTTCATGCTGTCGGTTCCCTCGTCGGCGCCGAGGACCTGGCGGACCAGGATCTGCGCGACGACAAGTGCGGCAAGTGCCACGCCCGCGATCACCATCACGATGAGCCGATTGTCATCGGTGAGTACTGCGGCTGCCAGATCAGTGGTGCGATCCGGCGCGATAGGGGTGAAGAGCCCCGTCATTCGTCCTCCTTGACGTGATGAGCTCAAGATGTGGACGGATTGTAGGGAGCGGACTCGGATCAAAACAGTACGCGGGAAACGGAATTGGCCTTCTCTTGCTCCTCAGCAATAGATCCCGTCACTCCATTACCCTCGAAAGAAGTAATGGGGCAAAGGCATTGACGGAAGGTCATTGATCTAGAAAATGCCGTCAGGGCATGAAAAAGGCCCTGCTCAGCAGGGCCTTGAATAAGATCGGATGATCCGTTTCCCGTGGTGTCCCAGGGAAGGTTTCCGTGGTGCCCGGAGGGCGACCTAGGGGGCTTGGGTGTCGGCTCCGGCTTCCGCTCCGGTTTCGGACGACCTGGAAACGGGCCAGCTCATGCGGATCGTCCCGCCCGCCTCGCCCGTGGTGACCTCGACGTCGTCGACGAGGCCGCTGATGACGGCGAGGCCCATCTCGTCCTCGCTGTCCACGTCCGGGTCCAGGGCCGCGTCGAGGCCGGGCATGGCGGCGGCCGGCCCGCCGGCCGGCCCGGGAACCCCGTCGCCGACCTCGATGGAGAACACCTTCTCCTCCTCGGTCAGGACGACCCGGACGGGATCGGTCAGCCGGTTGCTCAGGTGCAGTCCGACGGCGCGCGAACACGCCTCGCCCACGGCGAGGCGGACCTCGTCGAGCACGGCTTCGTCCACCCCGGCCCGCCGCGCCACGGCGGCCGCGACCAAACGGGCCGTGCGGACGTGTTCGGGCTGGGCGCTGAAGCGCAGTTCAACGATGGCCATGCGCGTCCCCCTCGGACTACGGGCGTGCCTTGCAGGGGCGCGAACCATTGCGGCCCGTGCCCCCGCTCCTCTTCGGCTCCCCCGGGGCGCCGGACGGCACCCCGGGACGCGGAGCCGTCAGTCGGTGGCCGCGACGGCGTCTTCCACCGTCGTGTGGATCGGGAACACCTTGGTCAGACCGGTGATGCGGAAGATCTTCAGGATGCGCTCCTGGTTGCACACCAGACGCAGCGAGCCCTCGTGCGCCCGAACGCGCTTGAGACCTCCCACGAGCACACCAAGCCCGGTGGAGTCGAGGAAGTCCACTCGCTCCATGTCGACGACCAGGTGGTAGCTGCCGTCGTTCACCAACTCGACCAACTGCTCGCGCAGCTTGGGCGCGGTATACACATCAATCTCGCCACCGACCTCCACGACCGTGCGGTCGCCGACAGTGCGAGTCGACAGGGACAGGTCCACGGATCCTCCAGCACCTTGCTATCGAGCGGCGCCCCCCAGGGGCCTCCCCAACCCGTAGGCAAGGGAGGGATTGGCTGCCGCGATGGCATTCAATCACTTACCGGCAGGCGCGCACGACGCCTTCGGACCATTGTCCCGCACGCCGGTGACACACTCAGTTCCAATGGCCAACACTCACCGCCCCGGTCGGCCCACGGCCCCTGCGGACCCCCGACCCACTCCCGGCACGGTTCTGGACCGCCTGTCACGGGGGCCTTCCCGAGCTGCGCGCATCACTCATACGGAGCACTTGCCCCCTCGGGAGGGTCGTCATGCAGTGTGGCCCGACCGCATCCGAACGGATGTCGTAGCGGCCGTCCAGGCTGCGGGGATCGCCCATCCGTGGGAGCACCAGGCCGCAGCCGCCGAGCACGCCCTGGACGGCGCCTCGGTGGTCGTCGCCACCGGTACCGCCTCGGGCAAGTCGCTGGCGTACCTGGTCCCCGTGCTGTCGGCCCTGGCGGACGGGGCCGAGGCCCCGAACGGGCGGGGCGCGACCGCCCTGTACCTGGCCCCCACCAAGGCCCTGGCCGCCGACCAGTGGCGGGCCGTGCGGGGCCTCGCCGCGCCGCTGGGCAACGCCGTCCGGCCGGCCGTCTACGACGGCGACACGCCGGTCGAAGAACGCGAATGGGTGCGCCAGTACGCGAACTACGTGCTCACCAATCCCGACATGCTGCACCGGGGGATCCTGCCCGGCCACGCCCGCTGGTCCTCCTTCCTGCGCACGCTGCGCTACGTGGTGATCGACGAGTGCCACACCTACCGGGGCGTATTCGGCTCCCACGTGGCCCAGGTCCTGCGGCGGCTGCGCCGGCTGTGCGCCCGCTACGGCGCCGACCCGGTCTTCCTGCTGGCCTCCGCCACCGCCGGCGACCCGGCGGCGGCCGCTTCCCGGCTGACCGGGGTGCCGGTCATCGAGGTCGCCGACGACGCCTCCCCGCGCGGCGAGGTGGTCTTCGCCCTGTGGGAGCCGCCGCTGACCGACCTGCGGGGCGAGAAGGGCGCCCCGGTGCGGCGCACCGCCACCGCCGAGACCGCCGACCTGCTGACCGATCTGGTCGTCCAGGGAGTCCGTACGGTCGCCTTCGTCCGCTCCCGCCGCGGAGCGGAGCTGATCTCGGTGATCGCCCAGGAGCGGCTGGCCGAGGTCGACCGGTCCCTGCCCGGGCGTGTCGCGGCCTACCGGGGCGGCTACCTGCCCGAGGAGCGCCGGGCCCTGGAGCGCGCCCTGCACTCGGGGGACCTGCTGGGGCTGGCCGCCACCACCGCCCTGGAGCTGGGCGTGGACGTCTCGGGGCTGGACGCCGTGCTGATCACCGGTTATCCCGGCACCCGGGCCTCCCTGTGGCAGCAGGCGGGCCGGGCCGGGCGGGCCGGCCAGGGAGCCCTCGCCGTGCTGATCGCCCGGGACGACCCGCTGGACACCTACCTGGTCCACCATCCCGACGCCCTGTTCCGCCGACCGGTGGAGGCCACGGTCCTGGACCCGGACAACCCGTACGTCCTGGCTCCCCACCTGTGCGCGGCCGCGGCCGAGCTCCCGCTGACCGAGGCGGACCTCGCCCTCTTCGGCCCGGCGACCGAAGGCCTCCTGCCGCAGCTGGAGGCGGCGAAGCTGCTGCGGCGCCGGGCGACGGCCTGGCACTGGACCCGCCGGGAGCGGGCCTCGGACCTGACGGACATCCGGGGCGAGGGCGGCCGCCCGGTGCAGATCGTGGAGGCGTCGACCGGCCGCCTGCTGGGCACGGTCGACGAATCCGCGGCCCACACCGCCGTCCACGACGGGGCCGTCCACCTCCACCAGGGCCGCACCTACCTCGTGCAGCGACTGGACCTGGAGGATGCGGTGGCCCTCGTGGAGGAGGCCAGTCCGCCCTACTCGACCACCGCCCGCGACATCACCTCCATCTCCGTCCTGGAGACCGAGACCGAGGTCCCCTGGGGCCCGGCCCGGCTCTGCTACGGCTCCGTCGAGGTCACCAACCAGGTCGTCTCCTACCTGCGCCGCAAACTGATCACCGGCGAGGTGCTCGGCGAGGCCAAGCTGGACCTGCCGCCCCGCACCCTGCGCACCCGGGCCGTGTGGTGGACGGTCACCGAGGACCAGCTCGACGAGGCCCGGATCAATCCGGAGATCCTCGGCGGCGCCCTGCACGCCGCCGAGCACGCCTCCATCGGCCTGCTCCCGCTGTTCGCCACCTGCGACCGCTGGGACATCGGCGGGGTCTCCATCCCGCTCCATCCCGACACCCTCCTTCCGACGGTGTTCGTGTACGACGGCCACCCCGGCGGCGCGGGCTTCGCGGAGCGCGCCTTCCACACGGCCCACGGCTGGCTGACGGCCACCCGCGATGCCATTGCCTCCTGCGAGTGCGAGGCCGGCTGCCCCTCCTGCATCCAGTCCCCCAAGTGCGGCAACGGCAACGACCCCCTCCACAAGGGCGGCGCCATCCGCCTCCTCACCCGCCTCCTCTCCGAGGCCCCACCCCCGCCCCAGGGCACCGCCCCGGACCCCTCGTAGCCCTTCCTCCGCCCTCCCCGGGGCCCACCAGATCCGCCCCCGACGGGATTAAACCGACCCCGTTAGGCCGAACGGGTGAACGCCGCCCCGTTCGCGCCCTCCGAACAGCCGCCCCCACCGAGCCGCGCAGGCGGCTCGGTGCCTGCGGACGGCTCCGACCCGGTCGGCGGTGGCCCGGGCGGCGGCCCGGCCCGGTGGCGGCCCCGCCCCGGGTGGCGGCCCGGCCCCGCCGACGGTCCCTATGGGGGCGGCGGTCCCGATCCGGGCGGTGGGCTTGGCCCAGGTGGGGGGTCCGGGGGGAGGGGTGGGCCTGCGCGGGCGGTGATCGGCGGGTGGAAGGGGCCGGTGGTGGGGCGGGCCGTCACCGCGGCCACCTCCCCCTGGACGGTGCAGGCGGTCAGGGCCGCGCCCTGGGCTCCGGCCACCCTCCGGGCGGCGGCGCAGGCCTGCTCCGGGCCGTGGGCCCAGGTGGCCGCCGCGGCGAGGGCCGCCAGGTCGGCTGCCGCCGCCGCACGGTGCCGGGCCACCACGGCCTGGCCGAGCAGGAGCACGCCGCCGAACACCGCGCTCAGGACCGTCGCCACCAGGGCGGCCCAGACGGTGGCCGAACCCCGGTCCCGGCTCATGGCGGCGGCCCCACGCTGTCCTCGGCCAGCGCCACCGCCTGCGCGCCGAGCCGTACCGGCAGGCCGTTCGGCCCGGGTGCGGGCGCCGTCACCCGCACCCGCCACAGATCCCCCTCCCGCTCCAGCCCCACCCGAGCCCCCGGCGGCGCGGCCGCCCGGGCCGCCGCCACCGCCCCCTCCGCCGTTTCCGAGCGGGCCGCCGCACGGGCGCCCGCCCGCGCCGCGTCCACACACCGGATCTGCGCGGCCGCCGCAATCAGCGCCCACACCAGCAGCGTCGCGAAGAGCACCAGCGCCGGGATCACGAGGGCGGCTTCCGCCGTCACGTATCCGCAGTCTCCCCCGGCCCTCCGCTTTCCCTCAGAACGGCACATCGAGCGCCTTCCCGATGGTCGACTGGAGGGCCGTGGAGACCACTTCGCTCGTCACCACCTTGTACAGAACGGCCGCGAACGCACAGGCCGCGATCGTGCCCATGGCGTATTCCGAAGTGGACATCCCCGCATCGCGCGTCCGGCCGCTCAGCGCCGTCCGCAGCCGAAACCAGATGATCCTCATGGCAACCTCCCGTTGATCTTTTTTTGACGTGATCTCATTTGTGATTTCAGTACGCGAGTTCAGGGCTGGTTTGAGAGCCCGCTTCAGGTTCCGGAGAGAAGGCCGGAGGCCATTCCGATCACCACCGGAGCCACGCCCACCGCAAGGAATGCGGGCAGGAAACACAGCCCCACCGGCGCCGTGACGAGGACCGCCGCCCGCTGCGCCCGGGCGCCCGCCTGCCGGGCCCGGTCCTCCCGCAGGGCCGTCGCCAGGCGGGAGACCGGCTCCGCGGCCGGCGCCCCCGTCCGGGCGGCCCGCTCCAGGCATTCGGCGAGCGGCCGCGCCCCCGGTATCGCGGCCAACCTCCCCCACGCCGCGCCCGGTTCGCCGCCGAGCCGCAGCTCCGCCCCGGCCAGCGCCAGCCGCTCGCCCACCGGCCCGCCCAGCGACTCCCCCACCACCTCAGCGGCCTCCACGGGGGCGGCCCCTGCCGCCAGGCACGCCGCCAACAGATCAGCAGCAAAGGGGAGCTGACGCTCCGCCTCCCGCTCGTCCACCCCTGCCGATGGGCGCTCCCGACCCAGCCACCGCCAGACGCCGAAGGCCACTGCACCGCCGGCCAGCACCCCCGGGACGCCTCCGACCACCACCCAGGCCGCCAGCAGGGCCCCGAGCGGTGCGGCCCACGCCGTCACCATCCGCCGGGCTCCGGAGCCGAACAGCGCCCCGCGCCGCGCCCGTTCACCGGCCAGCACCGCGGTGAACCTGCGCCGAGCCGCCCGGCGCCGGATCCGCGCCGCCACCGCCCTGGCCGCACACAGCCCCGCCACGGCGAGGCACAACGCCGTCCCCAGCCTGTGGATCAGCACCTCCTCCATCACCGCTCCCCCACCCGGACGATCCGCCGGCACCACAGCAACCCCAGCGCCTCCAGCACCCCGCCCGCCAGCAGGCAGCCCCACCCGACCGGGCTGTGCAGCAGCACCCGCAGCGGATCCGCTCCCAGCCCGGTGCCGATCAGCAGCCCGACCAGAGGCAGCAGGGCGAGCACCACCGTCGTCGACCTCGCGCCCGCCAACTGGGCCCGCAGCGACTCCCGGCGGTCCCGCTCGGCCCGCAAGGCCCCTTCCAGCCGGTCCAGCCCGGCCGCGAGCCCCGCACCGCCGTCCACCGAGATCCGCCAGCAGGCGGCCATGCCGGCCAGCCCCTCCGCGCCCGGCTCGGCCGACGCCATCCGCAGCGCCTCCGGCACGTCCCCGCCGAACGCCGCCGCGGCGAGCACCGCCGCTTCCGCCGGACCCGGCCCGCCGGGCCCGGCCACCGTGCGCCGTATCGCCGCGGTCAGTGCCTGCCCGGGCTGCGCGCCCGCCCGAAGCTCACCCACCGCCGCCCCGCACAGGGCGATCACCTGCGCGGCCCGCGCACCACGCTCCTGCTCCCGGCCCCGGGCCCGCAGCCACCGCCGCACCAGCGGCACGGCCGCGGCCCCCGCCACCACCGGGATCAGCGATCCACCGAGCAGGCCCACGACGAGCCCGACACCGATGCAGCCCCACTCCCGCCACTGCGCGGCCCGCACCCGCACCGCGATCACCAACCGCTCCCGGCGCACCGGCCCGCCCGGCGCCACGGCACCGCCCCCGGCCAGCACCACCCGGGCCCGCCGTGACGCCCGGTCGCCCCCGGCGAAGCCCCAGGCCGCCGTACTCGCACAGAGCACACCGGTGAACAGGGGCACCGACATCACCGAAACGCCGCTCACCGGGCACCTCCCAGCAGCGGCCGCAGCCGCTCCCAGCCCCGCTCCCGGACGAACCCCCGCGCCGCCCAACGCAGCGCCGGTACGGTGACCACCAGTCCCGCGGCATCCCGCTCCAGCACATGGAGCTCCGCCACCCGGCGCCGTCCGGCCCGGTCCCGGACCAGGTGGATCACCAACGTCAGGGCGGCCGCCACCTGACTGTGCAGGGCGGCCCGATCGAGCCCCGCCACGGTCCCGAGCGCCTCCAGCCGGGCCGGGACATGAGCGGCAGCATTCGCGTGGACCGTGCCGCAGCCGCCCTCGTGCCCGGTGTTGAGGGCGGCCAGCAGATCCGCCACCTCCGCGCCCCGGACCTCGCCGACGACGAGCCGGTCCGGCCGCATCCGCAGCGCCTGCCGCACCAGGTCCGCGAGGGTGACCAGGCCGGCCCCCTCCTGATTGGCGGGACGGGTCTCCAGCCGCACCACATGGGGATGGTCGGGCCGCAGCTCGGCCGAGTCCTCGGCCAGCACGATCCGCTCCCCCGGACCGACCAGTCCGAGCAGGGCGCTGAGCAGGGTGGTCTTGCCGGTGCCGGTCCCTCCGGAGACGAGGAAGGACAACCGGGCCTCGACCATCTCCCGGAGCAGCCGCTGCCCGCCCGGCGGCAGTGTCCCCGCCTCGACCAGCTCCTCCAGCGTGAACGCCCTCGGCCGCACCACCCGCAGCGAGAGGCAGGCCGAGCCGACGGCGACGGGCGGCAGCACGGCATGCAGCCGGGTGCCGTCCGGCATCCGGGCGTCCACCCAGGGCCGGGCGTCGTCCAGCCGCCGGCCTGCGACGGCGGCCAGCCGCTGGGCGAGGCGCCGCACGGCACCGGCATCGGCGAAGGTCACGCCGGTCAGCTCCAGCCCGCCCCCGCGGTCCACCCACACCCGGTCGGGGGCGGCCACCAGCACATCGGTGACTTCCTGGTCGGCGAGGAGCGGCTCCAGCGGGCCGGCGCCGACCAGCTCGGACCGCAACTCGGCGGCCACACCCAGCACTTCCGCATCACCCAGCAGTCGGCCCTGAGCGCGCAGGGCCGCCGCCACACGGGCCGGGGTCGGTTCCGCCCCGCTCTCGGCCAGCCGCTGGCGCACCGCGTCCAGCAGCACCGCGCTCATGCCGCCACCCCCGGGGCGGGACCGAGCGCCCGCTGCCAGAAGCCGTCGCAGAACCGGGCCAGCGCACCCCGCCCCTGCGCACCCGGCGGTTCCCCCTCGGCGACCCGCCCCGGAAGCCCCACCTCGACCGGCACCTCGCCGGCCAGCGGCGCCCCCAGAAGTCCGGCCACCGCCTCGGCGTCGAGGCCGCCCGGGCAGCGCCCCCGTACGACCACGCGCACGTCCCGGGCCACCATCCGCACCCCGGCCGCGACCCGGCCCGCGGCAGCCACCGCACGCAGCTCGCCCGGCACCACCAGCAGCACCAGGTCCAGCTGGGCCAGCGCCTCGGCCACGGCTTCGTCCACCCGCCGCGGCAGGTCCACCACCACGACCCCGCCCCGGCGCCGTGCCGCGGCCACCACCGAGCGCATGGCAGCGGGCGGCACCACCACCCGCTCACCGCGGTCCCAGCTGAGCACCCGCAGCGCATGCAGTTCGGGCAGTGACTCCTCCAGCGCCCCGGCGCCGACCCGGCCCCGGGAGCCGGCGAAGTCGGGCCAGCGCAGCCCTTCGGTGCTCTCGCCCCCGAGCAGCACGTCCATCCCGCCGCCGAGCGGATCCCCGTCGATGAGGATGGTCCGCTCGCCTGCCCGGGCAGCCCGCAGGGCGAGCGCACAGGCCAGGGTGGAGGCCCCGGCGCCGCCGCTGCCGCCGATCACTCCGACGGCCAGGGCCGGCCTCCCCGCTCCCTCCACCACATCGGCGATCCGGTCGACGAGCCGGCTCTCGGCATCGGGGAGCCGCAGCACCTCCTCGGCCCCGATCGCCACCGCCCGCTGCCATACGAGGGGGTCGTCGAGGTCCCGGCCGACGAGGAACACCCCGTCGCGGCGCGGCGCCCCCCGTACCCGGCGGGCGGCATCATCGCCCACCAGGACGAGCGGGGCGGTCTCCCACCCGACGCTCCCGCGCTCCCGCTCCACGGCTGCGGCACTGCTCTCGCCCCATCCGCCCCCTTCACCGCTGCCACCACCACCGCCTCCACCACCTCCGCCTGCACTGTGCTCGGCCACCGCATGCTGCACATGCGGCTCCGCGCCCGCGGCGGCACACAGCCGCAGCAGATCGTCGAGCAGCAGCGGGTCCTCGGTGATGATCAGCGGGCGTCCGGGCCCGGGCCCCGCACCGCTCCCGGCTCCGGCACCGCCTTCGGCGGCCGCACGGCCCCCGGCACCGCCACGCCCCGATGGCTTGATTGCGCCCGCCGTGACGAGCTCCGACGCTTCACACGACTTCGATCCAGCCACGATCTCCGCCCCCTTCTCACCGCAAATCCCGGCGCCGCGGACTTCGCGGCCGGAATCACCGTGCAGCGATCCGGAAAAATAAGTGGATCTTGGTCGAAAACTGTGGACAACCGAAGCGTTGTGAATAACTCCGTCACACCCACAGGTGAGTTCCATAGCGCGGCGGAACCACTACGCACCGTCACGAGTCTGAGGGGATGAGGGCCTTCGCCGCGCGGGCCCACCGGAGAAGGAAGGCTGCAGGGATGGTCACTTGGGGCCGAAGGCAGGGACGCGAACCGCGTCCGGACATGCGACGACCCCCGCCGGGGGGGAGAGCGGGGGTCGTCCCCACGGTCCGACTCGGGGGGGGAGGAGCCAGACCGGGTTAGCACGGTCGCGAACGATCCGTGACTTCCATGGTGTACCCGAGAGCGTCCTCAGGCAAACCCACGCGCCACACCTTACGCCGAATGGTGGGCGCATATGCTCGGGGCGTGGAAATCCAGCCCTTGCCGCACTCGTCGCCCCGCACCGCAGCCTTCTTCGACCTGGACAAGACGGTCATTGCGAAGTCAAGCACTCTGACGTTCAGCAAGTCCTTCTACCAGGGCGGCCTGATCAACCGCCGCGCCGTGCTGCGCACCGCCTATACCCAGTTCATCTACCTGGTCGGCGGAGCCGACCACGACCAGATGGAGCGGATGCGGGAGTACCTGTCCGCCCTCTGCAAGGGATGGAACGTCCAGCAGGTGCGGGAGATCGTCGCCGAGACCCTGCACGACCTGATCGACCCCCTCATCTACGACGAGGCGGCTTCCCTCATCGAGGCCCACCACACGGCGGGCCGGGACGTGGTGATCGTGTCCACCTCCGGAGCGGAAGTGGTCGAGCCCATCGGCGAAATGCTGGGCGCGGACCGGGTCGTCGCCACGCGCATGGTCATCGGCGAGGACGGCTGCTTCACCGGCGAGGTGGAGTACTACGCGTACGGACCGACCAAGGCCGAGGCCGTGCGGGAGCTCGCGGAGTCCGAGGGGTACGACCTCTCGCGGTGCTACGCGTACAGCGACTCGGTCACCGACATCCCCATGCTGGAGGCGGTGGGCAACCCGCACGCGGTCAATCCGGACCGGGCACTGCGGCGGGAGGCCGTGGCCCGGGAGTGGCCCGTCCTGGTGTTCAACCGGCCGGTGCGGCTGAAGCAGCGGCTGCCCGGGCTGTCCATGCCGGCGCGGCCGGCGCTGGTCGCCGCCGCAGCGGTGGGCGCAGCCGCCGCCACCGCCGGGCTCGTCTGGTACGCCAGCCGCCGCCGGGCCAGCGCCCTGGCCGCCGCAGCCTCGGCCTGACCTGCGCACCGGGGTTCACCAAGGCCGGCCTCGGTACCGGCCCCACCCAAGCCGGCCTCCGCACCAGCCGCCCGGCCCCGCTCCACCCGCCCCCCGGATCCCGCGACCGATCTCGGGGGCCGGCCTGCGGCGAAAGGGGTGTCCGATGCGCGACAAGAGGGTGTCCGATGCGTCCCGACCTGGGATGGAAAGTAAAAAAAGTGGCCAGGGGTTCCGCTTCGCTCCCAAGCGGAGTAGAAAGGAGTCACGGCCCGCGAGACCAAAGAACATCCGAGAGGATCATCTTTAAAACGCAGTAAGGCCCACGGACCGAAGCAGGAACGCTTAGCACCCACGCGACGTCGACCCGTCGATTACGGGCCAGCCGCACCAGGTGACGGGCAAAGTTCCCGACCTGATGGGCAACCATCGAGGACGCTTGGTAACTGGGCGTGAATGCCAGCGGCGACACCAAAGCAAGACGGTGTCGCCGCAACCCTGTGTACGGGCAGGTCAGCCCCGAGCCCCCCGGCCGACTCAGGCCGCGCCGCGCTGCAGCGCCTCGCAGACCGCCGTCGACTCGCGGGCACCGAGCTCGATCGCCCGCCCGCAGTGAGCGATCCAGGCCGCCATCCCGTCCCCGGTTCCGGAGACATAGCCCTCGAAGGCCGCCAGGTACGCCTCCGCGCCCTGCTCCGCGTGCCCCACCTCCGCCGGGCAGATCGCCTTCGGGTCCAGACCGCTGTTGATCAGCACGATCCGCTCCGCCACCCGCGCGATCAGGCCGTTGTACGAAGCGAAGGGCCGCAGCGCCAGCAGCTCGCCGTGCACCACGGCCGCCGTGACGAGCGCCGGCGCCGAGCCGCCCGCGATGATCAGCCGGGACAGCCCGTCCAGCCGCCCCGCGACCTCGTCCGCACCGGGCAGCGGCAGGTCGACCAGCGGCTCGTCCACCGGCTCACCGGCCAGCCTCGGCCGGCCCACCACGTCGCCGTCGGCGGTCGAGCCCGCTGCCACCAGGTGCAGGCGTGCCAGCACCCGTAGCGGCGACTGGCGCCAGATGCTGAGCAGTTGGCCCGCCTCCGCCGTCAGCCGCAGGGCCGCGCCCACCGTGCGCGCCTCCGCGTCCGCGCCGAAGTCGGTCCGTCGGCGCACCTCCTCCAGCGCCCAGTCCGCGCCGGACAGCGCGGCGCTTCCGCGCGCTCCGCGCAGCGCCGCCTCCGAGGTGATCTCCCCGCTGCGCCGGCGCATCACCCGGTGCCCGTAGACGCGGTCCACTGCCTTGCGTACGGAATCCACGGACTCGGCGACACCCGGGAGGGATCCCAGGGCGGCCAGCGGGTCGGAAGCGCTACTCATAAGTAAGGAGCCTACGCACTGCGGCGCCATAGCACCGACCCCTCCTTGGAGTGGTCTTCTTCACTCACCTAAAGCACGTAGCGCTACCGACCCGCTACGCTTGGTGAACATGAAGATCGCTTTCGTGGGAAAGGGCGGCAGCGGCAAGACGACCCTGTCCTCCCTCTTCATCCGCCACCTCGCCGCCAATGAGGCCCCGGTCGTCGCGGTGGACGCCGACATCAACCAGCATCTGGGCGCCGCGCTCGGACTCGCCGAGGAGGAGGCGGCCGCCCTGCCCGCCCTCGGCGCCCACCTGCCCCTGATCAAGGAGTACCTGCGGGGCTCCAACCCGCGCATCGCCTCCGCCGACACGATGATCAAGACGACCCCGCCCGGCGCCGGCTCCCGCCTGCTGCGGGTCACCGAGGACAACCCGGTGTACGAGGCCTGCGCCCGCACCGTGCTGCTCGACGGGGAGCCCGTACGGCTCATGGCCACGGGGCCGTTCACCGAGTCGGACCTCGGCGTGGCCTGCTACCACTCCAAGGTCGGGGCGGTGGAGCTCTGCCTGAACCACCTGGTCGACGGCCCGGACGAGTACGTCGTCGTCGACATGACCGCCGGCTCGGACTCCTTCGCCTCGGGCCTGTTCACCCGCTTCGACGTGACGTTCCTGGTGGCCGAGCCGACCCGCAAGGGGGTCTCCGTCTACCGCCAGTACAAGGAGTACGCGCGGGACTTCGGGGTCACGCTGAAGGTGCTCGGCAACAAGGTGCAGAGCACGGACGACATCGAGTTCCTCCAGGACGAGGTGGGCGAGGACCTGCTCGTCACCTTCGGGCACTCCGACTGGGTGCGGGCGATGGAGAAGGGCCGGCCGGCGAGCTTCGAGCTGCTGGAGGTGAGCAACCGGCTCGGCCTGCAGTCCCTCCAGGACGCGGCCGACGAGTCGTACGCCCACCGCGACTGGCAGCGGTACACCGAGCAGATGGTGCACTTCCACCTGCGCAACGCGGAGAGCTGGGGCAATGCCAAGACGGGGGTCGACCTGGCTGCCCAGGTCGACCCCGACTTCGTGCTGCGCGAGAGCTCCCTGCACGGGGGCTGCGCCGGCGACCGGGACGGCGCCCGGGACCGTGACGGTGCCGGCGCCGCGGCCGAAGACCTCGTCAGTCCTCGTCCGAACCGGCTTCAGCCGTCTCCTCAGCCTGCTTGACCCCGGCGGGGGCGGTCGGCGCGGCCGGCGGCCCCGCCGTCAGGAGCTTGGTCCAGCCCTCCTTCGGCGCCTCGCCGACGTCGAGGGTACGCAGCCACTCCAGGACCTTCGGGTCCTGGGCGTCCAGCCAGTCCGCCAGCTCGCGGAACGGCACGCACCGGACTTCCTTCTTCGTGCAGACGTGCTCGATGACCTCCTCGACCGCACGCATGTAGGTGCCGCCGTTCCAGGACTCGAAGTGGTTGCCGATGATCAGCGGCGCGCGGTTGCCGTTGTAGGCCCGGTCGAAGGCCTGCAACAGGCCGTCGCGCATCTGGTCGCCCCAGTACTGGTGCTGCGAGGGGTCGCCCTGCGTGGTCGTCCCGGACTGGTTGACCAGGTAGTTGTAGTCCATGCTCAGGGTGTCGATGGCGCGACCCGGCATGGGCACCAGCTGGAGCGGCAGGTCCCAGAGACCGTCCGTCTTCTTCGGCCAGATCTGCTTGCTGATGCCGCTGGAGTCGTAGCGGAAGCCCATGCCCTTGGCCGCGAGCATGAAGTTCTTCTGGCCTTCGAGGCACGGGGTGCGGGCCCCGATGAGCTCCTTGTCGTAGTCGAAGGGGAGCGGCTCCATGTCTTTCAGGCCCGCGTTCGTCTTCCAGTTCTTCACGAAGGACTTGGCCTGGTTGATCTCGCTCTTCCACTCCTCCACGGACCAGGTGCCGACGCCTCCGTCGGGGCCGCAGAAGTGGCCGTTGAAGTGGGTGCCGATCTCGTTGCCCTCCAGCCAGGCGCCGCGGACCTGGGTGGCGGTGTCCTTGATGCCCTGGAGGTCGCCGAAGCCGATGTCGGAGCGGCCCGGCTCGTGCTGCGGCGCGGTGTAGAGGGAACGCTTCTCCTCGGGCAGCAGGTACACGCCGCTGAGGAAGTAGGTCATCCGGGCGTTGTGCTTCTTGCCCACCTCGCGGAAGTGCGAGAAGAGCTTCTGGCTGTCCTCGCCGGCCCCGTCCCACGAGAACACCACGAACTGCGGCGGCTTTTCGCCGGGCGCCAGCTTCTGGGGCTTCTGCACGTTCGGCTGCGAGCCGGTGTACGCGGTCGAGCCGTCGCCGATGAGCCGGTTGACGCTGCCGGGAGCCGGGGCCCCGGGAGCGTGGGCGCCCTTCTTGGCGCCCGGGGCCCCGGGGCGGGGCTCGGCGGGCTCGGAAGTGCTGCACCCGGCGACGCCCAGCACCAGCGCCGTGGCGACCACGCCTCCGGCGATCTTCTTCGTGGCGGCGATCATCCGTCCACCTCTCCTCGCAGTCCCTCGCGGGTCTTCTCGCTCGCGGGCCTTCCGCTCTTCCGCGCCGCAACGTCCCATGCGCTCCACCGTGAGGATGGTGTGACAAGCCGGACAAAATGCTTAATCACCCGCCAGGGGTAATTACTCAGCTGTTTGCCCGCATTTCCTTTCGCAGCCCTTTACCTGCCATTACCTTTCATTTACCGAGCGTTGAGACTCCCGCCGCTTCACCCCTTCGCAGAGGAGACGGGACCTTATGACAGCCACCTCCCCCACCTGCTCCACCCCCACGAGCCCCCCCACCCCCGCTGCCACCACGGCCCTCACCGCGCTGAGAGCCCTCAGAAACCCGCGGTCCCCCCAGGCACCCGACGGCCTGTCGGCGGACCTCTCCGCCTCCCTGACCGTCTTCCTGATCGCCCTGCCGTTCTCCCTCGGCATCGCCCTGGCCACCGGCGCCCCCCTCCAGGCGGGCCTGGTCGCGGCGGCCGTCGGCGGGATCGTGGCCGGGCGGCTGGGCGGCTCCCCGCTCCAGGTGAGCGGGCCCGCCGCCGGACTCACCGTGGTCACCGCGGAATTGGTCCAGCGCTACGGATGGCGCACCACCTGCGCCATCACCGTGCTCGCCGGCTGCTGCCAGGTCGGCCTCGCCGCGCTGCGCACCGCCCGGTCCGCGCTCATGGTGAGCCCCGCCATCGTGCACGGCATGCTCGCGGGGGTCGGCGTGACGATCGCGCTGGCTCAGCTGCACATCGTGCTCGGCGGCACCCCGCAGAGCTCGGCGGTGGCCAATGTCCAAGGGCTCCCGGCCCAGTTGGCCGATCTCCACCCGGCGGCCCTCGGCGTCAGTGCGCTGACGCTGGCGGTCCTGCTCGGCTGGCCGCGGGTGCCCGGACGGGTGGGCGCCGCCCTGCGGAAGGTGCCGGCCGCGCTCGCCGCGGTCGCCGTGGCCACGGCCTTCGCCGCGCTGGCCGGGCTCAGCCTGCCGCGGGTCCACCTGCCGTCCTGGCGCAGCCACGCCCTGCCCGAGCTGCCCCAGGGGCCGGTGCTGGGCCTCCTTGCCGCCGTCCTGACCGTCACCCTGGTCGGCAGCGTGGAATCCCTGCTCTCGGCGGTCGCCACGGACAAGGTGATCGCCTCCGAGCAGCGTACGGGCCACCGCCCGCGCCGCGCCGACCTGGACCGGGAACTGCGCGGCCAGGGCGCGGCGAACATCATCTCGGGGGCGCTGGGCGGACTGCCGGTCGCGGGCGGGGCCATGCGCAGCGTGGCGAACGTCAAGGCCGGGGCCACCAGCCGGCGGTCGGTCATGCTGCACGGGCTCTGGATCCTGCTCGCGGCCGTGCTGTTCGCCCCGGTCCTCGACCTGGTCCCGCTCGCGGCGCTGGCCGCGCTGGTGATGGCGGTGGGGGTGCAGATGGTCAGCGCCACGCACCTGCGTACGGTCACCCGGCACCGGGAGATCCTCGTCTACGCGACGACGATCACAGCGGTGGTGCTCGGCGGAGTTCTGGAGGGAGTGGGCATCGGCATCGCGGTCGCCGTGGCGGTCGCACTGCACCGGCTCACCCGCACCCGGATCACGGTGGAGGAGCGGGACGGGGTCCACCGGGTGCGGGCCCGCGGCCAGTTGACCTTCCTCGCGGTCCCCCAGCTGAGCCGGGTGCTCAGCCACATCCCTTATGACGCGCGCGTGGTGGTCGAGCTGGACGGCTCGTTCATGGACCACGCGGCCTACGAGACGCTCCACGACTGGCAGGACTCCCACCTGGCGCACGGCGGCATGGTGGAGATCACCGGCCGCTCAGCCGACCCGTCCCGGAGCGGGCAGCAGCCCCTCGACGGGAGCGGGGCCCAGCGCGCGGGCCACCACTGCTGCCGCCCCTGGACCCCGTGGAAGAACCACTGCGACCACCGGTCCGCCGCCGGGGACCCCGGCGGCGCGGAAGGCCGTACGGTCCCGGTCCCGACCGGGGCCTCAGACATCGAGGCGGAGACGCCCGCGCCCCGCCGCCGGGGCGCCGGCCAACTGGCCAGCGGAATCAGCGCCTTCCAGCGGGACACCGCGCCGCACGTGCGGGACGAGCTCGCGCGGCTCGCCCGAGAGGGGCAGCAGCCCTCCCAGCTCTTCCTGACCTGCGCGGACTCCCGCCTGGTCACCAGCATGATCACGGCCAGCGGCCCCGGCGACCTGTTCACCGTGCGCAATGTCGGCAACCTGGTCCCGCTCCCGGGCGCCGAGGCATCGGACGACTCGGTCGCGGCGGCCATCGAGTACGCCGTGGACGTGCTCCAGGTGGAGAGCATCACGGTGTGCGGGCACTCCGGATGCGGCGCCATGCAGGCACTGCTGAACTCCGCGCCCGGCGCCCCCATGACCCCCCTGCGCCGGTGGCTGCGGCACGGCCTGCCCAGCTTGGAGCGGATGTCCAGCCCCCACCACGCCTGGGCGCGGATCGCGGGCCGGCTCCCGGCGGACGCGGTGGAGCAGCTGTGCCTGACCAATGTGGTGCAGCAGCTGGAGCACCTGCGCGCCCACGAGTCGGTGGCCCGGCGGCTCGCCGAGGGCACCCTCGAACTGCACGGGATGTACTTCCACGTGGGCGAGGCGCAGGCGTACCTGCTGTCCGGAGGAGAGGACTTCTTCGACTGCCGCGTTTTTGACAGTGTCGGCCGGCACGTCTGAGTGACGCCCGCCTGAACCGATACCCTCCCGTATCCGTGCAATCGGTTGGCCCCTTCCCGCACCCTGCAGCGGGAAGGGGCCACTCACGCGTGGGCTCCGGGCGCACATAGGTCTAAACCAATTCTCGGCCAACCCTTGTCACCCGGGCCCTGGACTGATGAGCTATGCCCGGGGACACAACGGACACCCTGGGAAAGGGAGATGTCGTGAGCAATGAAAGCCTGGCCAATCTGCTCAAGGAGGAGCGGCGGTTCGCACCGCCTGCCGATCTGGCCGCCGCCGCCAATGTGACGCAGGCGGCGTACAGCGAGGCCGAGGCGGACCGGCTTGGCTTCTGGGCCACTCAGGCCCGGCGCCTGACCTGGGCCACCGAGCCGACCGAGACGCTCGACTGGACCAACCCGCCCTTCGCCAAGTGGTTCGCGGACGGCAAGCTGAACGTCGCGTACAACTGCGTGGACCGGCACGTGGAGGCCGGGAACGGCGACCGTGTCGCCCTCCACTTCGAGGGCGAGCCCGGCGACAGCCGCGCGATCACCTACGCCGAGCTCAAGGATGAGGTCTCCAAGGCCGCCAACGCCCTGACCGAGCTGGGTGTCCAGGCCGGAGACCGGGTCGCCGTCTACCTGCCGATGATCCCCGAGGCGGTCGTCGCGATGCTCGCGTGCGCCCGCGTCGGCGCCGCCCACTCCGTGGTCTTCGGCGGCTTCTCCGCCGACGCCGTGGCCTCGCGCATCCAGGACGCCGACGCCAAGCTGGTGATCACCGCCGACGGCGGCTACCGGCGCGGCAAGCCCTCGGCCCTCAAGCCCGCCATCGACGAGGCCGTCGCCAAGTGCCCGCAGGTCGAGCACGTCCTCGTGGTGCGCCGCATCGGCCAGGAGACCGCCTTCACCGAGGGCCGCGACGTCTGGTGGCACGAGCTGGTGGGCCGCCAGTCGGCCGAGCACACCCCGCAGGCGTTCGACGCCGAGCACCCGCTGTTCATCCTCTACACCTCGGGGACCACGGGTAAGCCCAAGGGCATCCTGCACACCTCGGGCGGCTACCTGACGCAGGCCGCGTACACCCACCACGCCGTCTTCGACCTCAAGCCGGAGAGCGACGTCTACTGGTGCACCGCCGACATCGGCTGGGTGACCGGGCACTCGTACATCGTCTACGGGCCGCTCGCCAACGGCGCCACGCAGGTGATGTACGAGGGCACCCCGGACACCCCGCACCAGGGGCGGTTCTGGGAGATCGTGCAGAAGTACGGCGTCACCATCCTCTACACGGCCCCCACGGCCATCCGCACGTTCATGAAGTGGGGCGACGACATCCCCGCCAAGTTCGACCTGTCGAGCCTGCGCGTCCTGGGCTCCGTCGGCGAGCCGATCAACCCCGAGGCCTGGATCTGGTACCGCAAGCACATCGGCGGCGACCGCTGCCCGATCGTGGACACCTGGTGGCAGACCGAGACCGGCGCCATGATGATCTCGCCGCTGCCCGGCGTCACCGAGGCCAAGCCGGGTTCGGCGCAGCGGGCGCTGCCCGGCATCGGCGCGACGGTCGTCGACGACGAGGGCCACGAGGTGCCCAACGGCGGGGGCGGCTACCTCGTCCTCACCGAGCCGTGGCCGTCGATGCTGCGCACCATCTGGGGCGACGACCAGCGTTTCGTCGACACCTACTGGTCGCGCTTCGAGGGCAAGTACTTCGCGGGCGACGGCGCCAAGAAGGACGACGACGGCGACATCTGGCTGCTGGGCCGGGTCGACGACGTGATGCTGGTGTCGGGCCACAACATCTCGACCACCGAGGTCGAGTCGGCCCTCGTCTCGCACCCGTCCGTCGCCGAGGCGGCCGTCGTGGGCGCCAAGGACGAGACGACCGGACAGGCCATCGTCGCCTTCGTCATCCTGCGCGGCAGCGCCTCCGAGACCGAAGGCCTGGTCGGCGAGCTGCGCGACCACGTGGGTGCCACGCTCGGCCCGATCGCCAAGCCGAAGCGGATCGTGCCCGTCCAGGAGCTGCCGAAGACCCGCTCCGGCAAGATCATGCGGCGCCTGCTGCGTGACGTGGCGGAGGACCGCGCGGTGGGCGACGTGACCACGCTCGCCGATTCCTCGGTCATGGACCTGATCCAGAGCAAGCTCCCGGCCGCGCCCAGCGAGGACTGAGAGCAGCAGCACCGTACCGAAGGGGCATCCGGCGCACCGCGCCGGATGCCCCTTTCGCACCTAAAGTGACGATCACCGGATACGTCCCGCGACCACTCGGGCTCCCCTGTAAGGTATGAGAAACGTAAAAACGTGACCCAGGGTGCGCCGGGAAGTCTGGTCGGCAACTGCTTCGCCATGCCGTCCAACCACCCGGAGGTGTCCTCTCGTGGCCGCGCCCCACCGCACCGACAACACGGCCCGCAAGCTCCTCGGCAGGCTCTCCCTGCCCGAGCGCCGGTTCGTGGCCGACGCCCTGCGCGCCGAGACGGTCGGCGGCGTCCTTCTCCTGGTGGCCGCCATCGCCGCACTCCTGTGGGCGAACATCCCCGCGCTCAGCGACAGCTACGCGAGCGTCCGCTCCTTCCACACCGGCCCCGCCTCCCTCGGCCTGGACCTCTCGATCCAGCACTGGGCGGCCGACGGCCTGCTCGCCGTCTTCTTCTTCGTCGCCGGCATCGAGCTGAAGCGAGAGCTCGTCGCGGGGGATCTGCGCGACGCCAAGGCGGCCGCCCTCCCCGTCATCGCGGCCGTCTGCGGCATGGCCGCGCCCGCGCTGGTCTACGTACTGGTCAACAGCACGGCAGGCGGCTCCCTGGGCGGCTGGGCCGTGCCGACCGCTACCGACATCGCCTTCGCGCTCGCCGTCCTCGCGGTGATCGGCACCTCGCTGCCGTCCGCACTGCGCGCCTTCCTGCTGACCCTCGCCGTCGTCGACGACCTCTTCGCGATCATGATCATCGCGATCTTCTTCACGCACGAGATCAACTTCCCGGCCCTCGGCGGAGCGGTGGCGGGGCTGGTCCTGTTCTGGTTCCTGCTGCGCCGGGGCGTGCGCGGCTGGTACGTCTACGTGCCACTGGCCCTGGTGATCTGGGGCCTGATGTACAACAGCGGCGTCCATGCCACCATCGCCGGCGTCGCCATGGGCCTGATGCTGCGCTGCACCCGCACGGAGGAGGAGCAGCACTCCCCCGGCGAGCACATCGAACACCTGGTCCGGCCCGTCTCGGCCGGCCTCGCCGTCCCGCTCTTCGCGCTGTTCGCCGCCGGGGTCTCCCTCTCCGACGAGTCCCTCGCACAGGTCTTCACCCGGCCCGAGACGCTCGGCGTCGTCCTCGGCCTGGTCATCGGCAAGACGGTGGGCATCTTCGGCGGCACCTGGCTGGCCGCCCGCTTCACCCGGGCCGAGCTGAGCGAGGATCTGGCCTGGCCGGACGTACTCGCCGTGGCCACGCTCGCCGGCATCGGCTTCACCGTGTCGCTGCTGATCGGCGAGCTCGCGTTCACGGCCGACGCGGCCCTCACCGACGAGGTCAAGGCGGCCGTCCTCATCGGCTCGCTCATCGCCGCCGTCATCGCGGGCGTCATGCTCAAGCTCCGCAACCGCACGTACCGGGCGCTGACGGAGGCCGAGGAGCGCGACGAGGACCGCGACGGCATCCCCGACATCTACGAGCAGGACAACCCCGAGTACCACCTGCGGATGGCGAAGATCTATGAGGAGAAGGCGGCGGAGCACCGCCGCCGGGCCGAGGCTGCGGCTGCAGCGCTGCTCGAATCGACGGCCGAATCGGCGGCCGGGTCCAGCAACGAGGCCGACCGTCCGGCATGATCTGTCTGAAGCAGTGACCGACGGGGGACGGTCGGCGACCACACCCGCCGACGGACGACAGAGGGAGAGAGCGATGACCGCAGTGGACCAAGGGGCGCAAGGAGCCGAGCGCACACTCGGCCAGCTGGTCGCCTCGGCCACCGCCGAGATGTCCGCCCTGGTGCACGACGAGATCGCCCTCGCCAAGGCGGAGATCCGCCAGGACGTCAAGCGGGCGGGCATGGGCGGCGCCGCGATCTCCGTCGCCGGCGTGTTCGTGCTCTTCTCCCTGCCGGTGCTGAGCTTCGCCGCCGCGTACGGGATCCACAACCTCGGGCTCGGCCTCGCCTGGTCCTTCCTCATCGTGGGCGGAGCGTTCCTGCTGCTCGCGGGCCTGCTCGCACTCCTGGCCGTCTCGAAGTTCAAGAAGGTCAAGCCCCCGGAGAAGTCCATCGCCTCCGTCAAGCAGACCGCGGCGGTCGTCGGCACCGTCAAGCCGCACCCGCGATCGGTCAGTGACCAGGCGGTGGGTGTGGCACGCTCGTCCTCATGACAGCGCCCACACCGGATTCCAGCACTCCGCCCACCGCCGCCTCGGCGGTCAGGATCGACGTGCCCGGCGGGAGGGCGGTGACCCACCGCGACGTCGCCGCCAACGGAGCCAGGTTCCACGTCGCCGAACTGGGCGACGGGCCGCTGGTGCTGCTGCTGCACGGTTTCCCGCAGTTCTGGTGGACGTGGCGGCACCAGCTGGTCGCGCTCGCCGACGCCGGGTACCGGGCCGTCGCGATGGACCTGCGCGGCGTGGGCGGCAGCGACCGCACCCCGCGCGGCTACGACCCCGCCAATCTGGCGCTCGACATCACGGGGGTCGTACGGTCCCTCGGCGAGCCGGACGCCGCCCTCGTGGGGCACGACCTGGGCGGGTACCTCGCCTGGACGGCGGCGGTGATGCGGCCCAAGCTGGTACGCCGGCTGGTGGTCTCCTCGATGCCGCACCCGCGGCGCTGGCGCTCGGCGATGCTGTCGGACTTCGGCCAGGCCCGGGCGAGTTCCCACATCTGGGGCTTCCAGCGGCCGTTCCTACCCGAGCGGCAGCTCGTCGCCGACGACGGGGCGCTCGTGGCGGAGCTGATCCGGGAGTGGTCGGGACCACGGCCGGAGGAGGAGGGGGCGCAGGACGCCCTCGCGGTCTACCGGCGGGCGATGTGCATCCCGTCGACCGCGCACTGCTCGATCGAGCCGTACCGCTGGATGATGCGGTCGATGGCCCGGCCGGACGGGCTCCAGTTCAACCGCCGTATGAAGCGGCCGGTTCGGGTGCCGACCCTGCACCTGCACGGCTCGCTCGACCCCGTGATGCGCACGCGCAGCGCGGCCGGTTCCGGGGAGTACGTCGAAGCCCCTTACCGCTGGCGGCTGTTCGACGGGCTCGGGCACTTCCCGCACGAGGAGGACCCCGTGGCCTTCTCTACCGAGCTGATCAGCTGGCTCAAGGACCCCGAGCCGGACCGCTGACCATCTGACGGTTTTTCGTACGACAGGCTTACGGTCGTTCAATTGCCCGGCGCATAGGCCAATTGGCCGCCCGTGACGGGGTTACGGACCTTGGGGTCCGGGCACAGCTCGTTGTATGGGCTGGACGTACGACTACGGTGACACCGCACGCGAACGCCGCCCGGCAGCGACGCCGGGCACACACGGGAGGACGGGCCGGGACGGCCACGACCCCCGCCTCGGGATCCCTCGCATCCTGCGCCGCAGGGCCCGCTGGGTGTCGGCACGGCTGCGCCATCCACGCAGTTAGAGTCGTCCCCGCAGAGCGGGAGTTGCGCCCATAGGGCACCGCGCAGCCGGGACGGTTCAGAGGGCGCAGCCCTGGCTGTCCACCCGCCGGTCGGAGAGCTTCCCGATCCGGACGTCGTCGCGGACCTCGTCCGCCGTCAGTGCGTAACCGGTGTTGGGGTCGTCGAGCGACTTCGCGAAGACGACCCCGTACACCTTGCCGTCGGGCGTCAGCAGCGGGCCGCCGGAGTTGCCCTGGCGGACCGTCGCGTACAGCGAGTAGACGTCGCGCCGGACGGTGCCGCGGTGATAGATGTCCGGGCCGTTGGCATTGATCCGGCCGCGGACGCGCGCCGCGCGGACGTCGTACGCGCCGTTCTCCGGGAAGCCGGCGACGATCGCGTCGCTGCTGCTCGCGGCGTCCTTGTCGGTGAACTCCAGCGCGGGCGCCTTCAGCTTGGGCACGTCCAGGACCGCGATGTCGCGCTCCCAGTCGTAGAGCACGACCTTGCCGTCGTAGAGCTTGCCCTCGCCGCCGATCTGCACGGTGGGCTCGCTCACGCCGCCGACCACATGGGCGTTGGTCATCACCTTGCCGGGCGCGAAGACGAAACCGGTGCCTTCCAGCACCTTGCTGCAACTGGGCGCGGTACCGACGACCTTCACGATCGAGCGCTTGGCCGCCTCGGTGACGGGACTGCGGGTGAGCGCCGGGTCGGGTGCCCTCACCTCGGTGATGGGCTCGTTGGAGAACGGGCTGAAGACCTGCGGGAAGCCGTTGCGCGCCAGGGTGGAGCTGAAGTCCGAGAACCAGGTGTCGGCCTGGGCGGGCAGCACCCGCGACACGCCCAGCAGCACCTTGGAGTTGCGGACTTCCTTGCCCAGCGTGGGCAGGGACGTTCCGGCGAGGGCCGAACCGATCAGCCACGCCACCAGCAGCATCGCGACGACATTGACCAGGGCGCCGCCGGTCGCGTCGAGCGCGCGCGCCGGGGACCACGTGATCTGCCGCCGGAGCCGGTTGCCGAGATGCGTGGTGAAGGCCTGCCCGATCGAGGCGAAGACGATGATCACGACCACGGCGATCACGACGAGCGTGGTGGACACCTGGGTGCCGTTGTCCGTCACCCGGTCCCAGATCAGCGGGAGCAGCGACACGGCGACGAGGCCACCGCCCAGGAAGCCGATCACCGACAGGATGCCGACGACGAACCCCTGGCGGTAACCGACGATCGCGAACCACACGGCAGCGAGCAGCAACAGGATGTCCAGCACGTTCACATGGGCCACCGTCTCATGCGCGCCAGTCGAGCGGGACCTGCCGGGACCGGTCCCAGGGCAGCTCCCAGCCGGCGAAGTGCAGCAGCCGGTCGATCACCCCGGCGGTAAAGCCCCAGACCAGGGCCGATTCGACGGTGAATGCGGGGCCGAGGTGACCGCTCGGGTGGACGGCCATCACACGGTGCGCCGGGTCCGTGAGATCGGCCACGGGGACCGTGAAGACGCGGGCGGTCTCGGCCGGATCCACGACGCCGACGGGACTGGGGTCGCGCCACCAGCCCAGGACCGGGGTCACGACGAACTCGCTGACCGGGATGTAGAGGCGCGGCAACACGCCGAAGAGCTGCACCCCGGCGGGATCGAGGCCGGTCTCCTCCTCGGCCTCCCGCAGGGCGGCGCGCAGCGGCCCCGTGGTGTGCGGATCGCCGTCCTCCGGGTCGAGGGCGCCGCCCGGGAAGGAGGGCTGCCCCGGATGCGAGCGCAGGCTTCCGGCCCGCTCCATGAGCAGCAGCTCGGGGCCGCGGGGTCCCTCCCCGAACAGGATGAGCACCGCCGACTGGCGGCCCCGGCCGTCCTCGGGCGGCAGGAAGCGGCTGAGCTGGGTGGGCCGGACCGTACGGACGGCTTCGACGACGGGGCCGAGCCACTCGGGCAGGCCCTGCGTACCGAGGACGAGGCCGGCGCCGCCGTGGCCGCGCAGCTCCCCGTACGCGGCTGCGTACGGGCCTCCGGGAAGGCCGCGGTCCGCGGCGGGCCCGGCGGACCGGCCGGTGAGCGGCGCGGCGCCCTGCGGGCCGGAGCGCGGCACGGCGCCCTGTGTCGGCGGGGCGGCCGCCTGGGCCACGCTGCTCTCGTCCCGCGCTCCGCGCGTCATAGGCACCCCTGCTCCCTGTCGTCCCCGACTCCGGCGCGACCGTGCGCTCCGCCACCGCTCCTACCCCGGGACAACGCCGCCCCGGGCCGTATTCGTTCCTCTGCCCCTGCGTCCTGCGCGTGCTCGGCGATCAGGACGCCTCCGGGTCCCCGGCGCCCAGCGGCGGGGCCGGCAGGCCCGGATAGTCCGGCGGCGGGCTGAGCCGCTGGCCGGGCCGGCCGCCCTTCTCGTACTTGAGCAGCTTCTTCGCCTTCTCCGGGTCCGTCTCGCCCTCTCCGTACGCCGGGCAGAGCGGGGCGATGGGGCAGGCGCCGCAGGCCGGCTTGCGGGCGTGGCAGATACGGCGGCCGTGGAAGATCACCCGGTGCGAGAGCATCGTCCACTCGCTCTTGGGGAAGATCGCGCAGATCTCCGCCTCGATCTTCTCCGGCTCGGTCTGCCCGGTCCACTTCCAGCGGCGGACCAGACGGGCGAAATGCGTGTCGACCGTGATGCCCGGGACCCCGAACGCATTGCCGAGCACCACGTTCGCCGTCTTGCGGCCCACTCCGGGCAGCGTCACCAGATCGGCGAGCCGCCCCGGCACCTCACCGCCGAAGTCGTCCCGCAGGGCCTGGGAGAGGCCGAGGAGGGCCTTCGCCTTCGCCCGGAAGAACCCGGTCGGCCGGATGATCTCCTCCAGCTCCTCGGGCGCGGCCGCGGCCATGTCCTCCGGGGTCGGGTAGGCGGCGAACAGGGCGGGGGTCGTTTGGTTCACGCGCAGGTCGGTGGTCTGCGCGGACAGGACGGTGGCGACCAGCAGCTCGAAGGGATTCCGGAAGTCGAGCTCGGGATGGGCGTACGGATAGAGCTCGGCCAGTTCCCGGTTGATCCGCCGGGCCCGGCGCACCATGCCGAGTCGTGATTCCGTTTTCTTGGCCGAAGCTTTGCCCTGGGGGCTCGGCGGGGCCTTCTGGGGGGCTTGTTCGCCCACAGCTGAATTCGGGGCGTCCGTCACTCGTGCGGACCCCTTGGCCTGTGCTCTCACCGGCTTGTTGGACACCCGGCCAGCCTAAGGCCGGCCGCCGACACCCGCCCGGACCTCCGGTAACACCACTCCGATTGGTCCCACACCGCACAGCACGGCCGTCCGTCCGGCATCCTTGTGATTGATCGCACTGTTTGAGCCGTCCGGCAAAATGGGGAGCACGGTCCCCTGAGCTGGTCGACATAGGAGAGAGACTCGTGGACGACGTTCTGCGGCGCGCCCCGCTCTTCGCGGCGCTCGATGACGAGCAGGCCGCGGAGCTCCGCGCCTCCATGGGCGAGGTGACCCTCGCACGCGGTGACGCCCTGTTCCACGAGGGCGACCCCGGCGACCGGCTGTATGTCGTGACCGAGGGCAAGGTGAAGCTGCACCGCACCTCCCCCGACGGCCGCGAGAACATGCTGGCCGTCCTCGGCCCCGGCGAGCTGATCGGTGAGCTCTCGCTCTTCGACCCCGGCCCGCGCACGGCCACCGCCACCGCCCTGACCGAGGTCAAGCTGCTCGGCCTCGGCCACGGCGACCTGCAGCCCTGGCTCAACGCCCGGCCCGAGGTCGCGACCGCGCTGCTGCGCGCCGTGGCCCGCCGCCTGCGCAAGACCAACGACCAGATGTCCGACCTGGTCTTCTCCGACGTGCCGGGCCGGGTGGCCCGCGCGCTCCTCGACCTGTCGCGCCGGTTCGGCGTGCAGTCGGAGGAGGGCATCCACGTGGTGCACGACCTCACGCAGGAGGAGCTGGCCCAGCTGGTCGGCGCCTCGCGCGAGACGGTGAACAAGGCCCTGGCCGACTTCGCGGGCCGCGGCTGGCTCCGGCTGGAGGCCCGCGCGGTGATCCTGCTGGACGTCGAACGCCTGGCCAAGCGCTCCCGCTGAGCCCTCGGAGGGCCGGCCCGCCCGCACACCGCGTCGGGTCCGGCCCCCGGGGCCGGCCCCGGGGCCGCGCCTGAAACGCCGGCGGAGCCGGAAAGGCCGGCCACCGGCGGCATGTGCGTACGGCCCCGGCAGCCCGGGCGCCGTGAACCTCGCGACGGAATTCCCGTTGGCCCCCGGCCGGGGGAGCGGCAGAGTGGGCCCATGCAGCCCGCCCCCCTCGACCCCACCGGCCACTTGCAGCGCGAAGGCTCCCTGGGCTCGGTCCAGCCGGAGTTCGCCGCGGTGGTGGCCGCCGCCCGGGAGCGGGTCGCCGAGGCGTACGGGGCCCGGCTGCACAGCGCGTACCTCTACGGCTCCGTACCCCGCGGCACGGCCCGGCCCGGCCGCTCCGACCTCGACCTCCTGCTCGCCCTGCACCACGAGCCCACCCACGACGACCGCGACACCGCCGAGGTGCTGGCCCGCGGGCTCGACGAGGACTTCGCCGTGATCGACGGTGTCGGCATCCTGCTGTACGGCCGGGACACGCTGCTCAGCGAGCAGGAGCGGTACGACACGGGCTGGTTCCTCGCCTGTTTGTGCACGCCGCTGCTCGGCGCCGACCTGGCCGAGCACCTGCCCCGCTACCGCCCGGACAGCAGGCTGGCCCGCGAGACCAACGGCGACCTGGCCGTCCTGCTCCCGCGGTGGCGGGACCGCGTACGGGCCGCCTCCACGCCGGCCGAGTACCGGAGGCTGAGCCGCCACCTCTCCCGGCACCTCGTCCGTACCGGCTTCACCCTCGTGATGCCCCGCTGGGGCGGCTGGACCAGCGATCTCGCCGAGTCCGCGGAGATCTTCGGGCGCTACTACCCCGAGCGCGCCGCCCAGATGCGGGCCGCGGCCGCCGTGGCCCTGGACCCCGTCGCCGACCCGGCCGTCCTGCACGCCTACACCGAGGACCTCGGCCCCTGGCTCGCGGCCGAATACACGGCCAGGCACGGTACGAAGCCGCCCCGCCCCTGAACACGGGGGCACGGGCCGGCGCCTGGCCGGCGGCGCCAGGCCTGTGGGCCCGCTAGGCCGACAGGGCGTCGACCGCCGCCTTCGCCTCCCGCAGGTCCGCCCCCGTGGTCCGGCGGTAGACGCGGATGGCCTCCACCGGACGGCCGTCGCGCACGAGCGCCCGGACCTCGTCCAGGCCGGCCGGCTCGGGCTCCTCGATGCCGAAGTGGTCGAGGACCAGCCCAAGACGCCGCTCCAGCCGCTCCGTGCGCCGCTCCAGGGCCTTCATCCGCAGGGTCACCGTCGAGGTGATCCAGGAGGCCGTGGCGATCAACGCGAGCAGCAGGAACAGCATGGTCATTCGGGGCCCCCAGGGATCAGTCCGTGATCTTGAAGGTACTCCAGCTGCGCCCGTACGGACCATTCCGCGGCCGGCCACAGCGAGCGGTCCACGTCGGCGTAGACGTGGGCGACGACCTCCGCGGGGGTGACGTGCCCGTCCTCGACGGCGGTCTCGACCTGGGCGAGGCGGTGCGCGCGGTGGGCGAGGTAGAACTCCACCGCGCCCTGCGCGTCGTCGAGCACCGGCCCGTGTCCCGGCAGGACCGTGTGCACGCCGTCGTCCACGGTCAGCGAGCGCAGCCGACGCAGGGAGTCCAGGTAGTCGCCGAGGCGGCCGTCGGGGTGGGCGACGACGGTGGTGCCGCGACCGAGGATCGTGTCGCCGGTCAGGACGGCCCGGTCGGCCGGCAGGTGGAAGGAGAGCGAGTCGGCGGTGTGCCCGGGCGTCGCCACCACGTGCAGTTCCAGCCCGCCGGTGCGGATCACGTTCCCGGCGGCCAGTCCCTCGTCTCCCAGCCGCAGGGCGGGGTCCAGCGCGCGCACCTTGGTGCCGGTGAGCTCGGCGAACCGGCCGGCCCCGGCTGCGTGGTCGGGGTGGCCGTGCGTGAGCAGGGTCAGCGCGATCCGCTTGCCCGTCTTCTCGGCGGTGGCGATGACGGCGCGCAGATGTGCCTCGTCCAGCGGGCCTGGGTCGACGACGAGGGCGAGTTCGGAGTCGGGCTCCGAGAGGAGCCAGGTGTTGGTGCCGTCCAGGGTCATGGCCGACGGGTTGGGGGCCAGGATGTTGTACGCGCGGGCCGTGGCACGCCCGGAGGTGACGGTTCCGCGGGGCTGGCCGGGCAGTGCTGCGGCGTCGGTCATGCGGAACCTCCGAGTCCGAGGCGGACGCGCTTGGTGAACTCGTCGTGGCCCGGCCAACTGAGCACCAGCTCGCCGTCCTCCAGCGCGGCCTGGGCGAGTACGGGCGTCAGGTCCTGCGCCGAGGCCGCGGCGAGGGCCTCGGCGGCCCTCCCGTACGGCTCCAGCGAGCGCAGGGTGGAGATGGTGGGCGGCATCATCAGCAACTCGCCCTTGTCGTAGCCGTCGGCCGCCTCCGCGGGGCGGATCCACACGGTCCGGTCCGCCTCGGTGGAGGCGTTGCGGGTGCGCTGCCCCTCCGGGAGGGCCGCGACGAAGAACCAGGTGTCGTAGCGGCGGGGCTCGAACTCCGGGGTGATCCAGCGGGCCCAGGCGCCGAGCAGGTCGGAGCGGAGCCGCAGGCCGCGGCGGTCGAGGAACTCGGCGAAAGACAGCTCGCGGGCCACCAGGGCCAGGCGGTCGGCCTCCCAGTCGTCACCGGTGGTGTCCCCGACGACGGTGTCGGCGGTCTCGCCCGCGAGGAGGACGCCGGCCTCCTCGAAGGTCTCGCGCACGGCACTGCAGACGATGGCCTGGGCGGTACGGGGGTCCGTGCCGAGGCGGGCCGCCCAGGCTTCCTGGTCCGGACCCGCCCAGCCGACGAGGTGGTCCTCGTCGCGGGGGTCGACACCGCCGCCCGGATAGGCGTACGCGCCCCCGGCGAAGGCCATCGAGGCGCGGCGGCGCAGCATGTGCACGGCCGGGCCTTCGGGTGTGTCGCGCAGCAGCATCACGGTGGCGGCGCGTCTGGGTTCCACCGGGGTCAGGGAACCCTCCGCGAGCGCGCGGATCCGGGCGGGCCATTCCGGCGGGTACCACTGGCCCCCGGGCCGCGTGGCTCCGTGCGTCTGCTGCTGTCCCTGCTCACCGTTGGGCATGCGGGGATGCTACGACCATCCGCCCGGGAGTTCGAGAGCCCCCGGGCCGGGCCGGCCCCGCGCCGCTCCCGTGCACCGCGCGCACGCCCCGCCCACGCCCCTGCGGCGGCGGCCGCGCAGGGCGGCAACCGGGCAGGGGACGGGCGGGACGGGGTCGCGCGGGACCGGGTCAGGGCTCCGGAAGACGGGCGTTCGCGGTCAGGCGTCCGGGATCAGGCGTTCGCAGGTCAGACGTCCGGGGTCAGCTCGACCTGGATCTCGACCTCGACCGGTGCGTCCAGCGGGAGCACCGCCACGCCCACCGCGCTGCGGGCGTGGACGCCCTTGTCGCCGAGGACCGCGCCCAGCAGCTCGCTGGCGCCGTTGAGCACGCCCGGCTGCCCGGTGAAGTCGGAGGCCGAGGCCACGAAGCCGACGACCTTCACGACGCGCGCGATCCTGTCGAGGTCACCGATGACGGACTTGACGGCGGCCAGCGCGTTCAGCGCACAGGTCGCGGCGAGTTCCTTGGCCTGCTCCGCCGAGACCTCCGCGCCGACCTTGCCGGTGACCGGCAGGCTGCCCTTGACCATCGGGAGCTGGCCCGCGGTGAACACGTAGGCACCCGAGCGCACGGCCGGCTGGTACGCGGCCAGCGGCGGGACGACCTCGGGCAGGGTCAGGCCGAGCTCGGCGAGCTTCGCCTCGACGACGCCGCTCATGCCTTCTCCCGCTTGAGGTAGGCCACGAGCTGCTCGGGGTTGTTCGGGCCGGGCACGACCTGGACGAGCTCCCAGCCGTCCTCGCCCCAGGTGTCCAGGATCTGCTTGGTGGCGTGGACCAGCAGCGGGACCGTCGCATATTCGAACTTCTTGGTCATGGGGGCGAGGGTATCGCCTGCCGCGCAGGGGCACTGCGCGGCCCGGAAGGCGAGTGGTTAGGCTCAGACGCTGTGAGCAGGCTCCAGGTGGTCAGCGGCAAGGGCGGTACCGGCAAGACCACGGTCGCCGCAGCACTCGCGCTCGCCCTCGCGCGCGAGGGCAGACGGACGCTTCTGGTGGAGGTCGAGGGCAGGCAGGGGATCGCCCAGCTCTTCGGGACGGAGGCGCTCCCGTACGAAGAGCGGAAGATCGCGGTCGCCTCGGGCGGCGGCGAGGTCTTCGCGCTCGCCATCGACGCCGAACGGGCGCTACTGGACTACCTCCAGATGTTCTACAAGCTCGGCTCGGCCGGCCGCGCCCTCAAGAAGCTCGGCGCGATCGACTTCGCGACGACCATCGCGCCCGGCCTGCGGGACGTGCTGCTGACCGGCAAGGCGTGCGAGGCGGTACGGCGCACGGACAAGGCCGGCCGCCCCGTCTACGACCACGTGGTCATGGACGCCCCGCCGACCGGCCGGATCACCCGCTTCCTGAACGTCAACGACGAGGTGGCGGGCCTCGCCCGGTTCGGGCCGATTCACCACCAGGCGCAGGCCGTCATGAAGGTCTTGAAGTCCCCGCAGACCGCCGTCCACTTGGTGACGCTGCTGGAGGAGATGCCCGTCCAGGAGACCGCCGACGGGATCGAGGAGCTGCGCGCCGCCGGCCTGCCCGTGGGGCGGGTGGTCGTGAACATGGTCCGGCCGCACCACCTGGACGAAGAGGCCCTGCGCGCCGCGGCCGGCGAGCACCGCACCGAGGTCGCCAAGGCCCTGTCCCGGGCCGGACTCGGCGGCGCGCGCCGCGGCGGGCTGGCGGAGCGGCTGGTGGACCCGCTGCTAACGCAGGCCGCCGAGCATGCGAGCCGGGTGGAGCTGGAGCGCGCGCAGCGCACCGTACTGCGGGAGATGGACGTGCCGACGTACGAACTCCCCCTGCTCGGCGCGGGGATGGATCTGGCCGGGCTGTACGAGCTGGCCGCGGAGCTGCGGAAGCAGGCGGACGAGGTATGAGCGAGGCCACCGGCACCGGCGACACCACCGGGACCGACACCAGCACCGACGCCGGGACCAACACCGGCACCGGCACCGGCACTGGCACCGGCACCGGCACCGGCATGGACGCCCCGCCGCGGCTGGCCGTGGACCGGCTGCTGGACGATCCCGGAACCCGGATCATCGTCTGCTGCGGCGCGGGCGGGGTCGGCAAGACCACCACGGCCGCGGCGCTCGGCGTACGGGCGGCCGAGCGCGGGCGCAAGGCGGTCGTGCTCACCATCGACCCGGCGCGCCGGCTTGCCCAGTCGATGGGGATCGACTCGCTGGACAACACCCCCCGCAAGGTCGCGGGGGTGTCCGGCGGCGGTGAACTGCACGCCATGATGCTGGACATGAAGCGGACCTTCGACGAGATCGTCGAGGCGCACGCCGAAGGGGAGCGGGCCCAGGCGATCCTGGCCAACCCCTTCTACCAGTCGCTGTCGGCCGGCTTCGCGGGCACGCAGGAGTACATGGCGATGGAGAAGCTGGGCCAGCTGCGGGCCCGCGACGACTGGGACCTCATCGTCGTGGACACCCCGCCGAGCCGGTCCGCACTGGACTTCCTCGATGCGCCGAAGCGGCTGGGGTCCTTCCTGGACGGGAAGTTCATCCGGGTGCTGATGGCTCCGGCGAAGGTGGGCGGCCGGGCGGGGATGAAGTTCCTGAACGTCGGCATGTCGCTGATGACCGGCACGCTCAGCAAGCTGATGGGGGCTTCGCTGCTGAAGGACGTGCAGACGTTCGTGGCGGCGATGGACACGATGTTCGGCGGTTTCCGCACCCGCGCGGACGCGACGTTCCGGCTGCTGCAGGCTCCGGGTACGGCGTTCCTCGTGGTCGCGGCGCCCGAGCCGGACGCGCTGCGCGAGGCGGCGTACTTCGTGGAGCGGCTGGCCGCGGAGCGGATGCCGCTGGCCGGGCTCGTACTGAACCGGGTGCACGCCAGTGGCGCCGACCGGCTGTCCGCCGAGCGGGCGTTGGCCGCCGCAGAGAATCTTGAAGAGGGCGGCATTGTCGATCAGGAGTCCGGGAAAGCTGGACTTCGTGACTCGGCCGCCGAGGCCGCGGAGACTTCCCAGGACGGCTCCCCCAGCGCCGAAGGCCCGGGAACGGATGCCGACGTGGACGAGATCACGGCGGGGCTGCTGCGTCTGCACGCCGAGCGGATGCAGGTCATCACGCGAGAACAGCGCACGCGTGACCGCTTCACCTCGCTGCACCCCGAGGTGGCGGTGGCCGAGGTGGCCGCCCTGCCCGGCGATGTGCACGACCTCGCCGGGCTGCGGGCCATCGGAGAGCGACTCGCGGCCGGGGTGCCGGCCGGAGCTTAGGCGTTCGTACGCGGACCTCCGCTCGGCCGCCCGGTTGGACCGGCTCGCGGAGGTGTCCGTACGCGGGACCGCGCGGGTGGGTCTACCCGGCTGCCGCGTACGTCTCGTACGGAACGTCGATCTCCGCATCGACATCCACGGTGAGGATGCCCGTACTGCGCTCGTACTCTGTACGGGCGGTTTCGAGCAGCCGTCGCCACGAGGTGACGGTGGGACGCCGGCGCAGCAGTGCGCGACGCTCCCGCTCGGTCATTCCGCCCCATACTCCGAACTCGACACGATTGTCGAGCGCGTCGGCCAGGCACTCGGTCCGCACCGGACACCCGGTGCACACCGCCTTGGCCCTGTTCTGTGCCGCTCCTTGAACGAACAGTTCATCCGGATCGGTAGTGCGGCAGGCTGCCTGCGCACTCCAGTCGGTAACCCAGCCCATCACGGCGCCGTCCTCTCCCGAATCGAGGCTCCCCCACGGCGGCAAGCGGCATATTCACCGCTGCCAGTTGAGGACGTTACGGAAGGCGAGCACAGTGCAACACCCCCGACGGGCCCAATCTTGAATGGTCCGAACGGACTATGGGTAAGCGGCAGATCACCCGACGGAGTGATCCGGCGACATGCCCGACCATTCCGGCGATTCGGGTGGAATCGGCAGAGTGCGGACGATGGGCCATCAGAGTGAAGGGCGAGATTCGGACATGCGTCCACCCCATTCGGGAAGGGTGAAAAACAAGCCGAGGGGTTGATGTCGCACCGCACTGCTGTGACAGTTGGGGACAGCTTAGGCCAAGGCATTCGCGTGTGTCCGGCGAATGAGAACGTAGGCTGCCCTCCATGGGAAAGAAGCGCTCGGGCGCCGGGCTCACGGGGCCGCAGCAGGCCGCCAAGTTCCTCGGGGTGTCCGTTCTCTCCGGAGTTGTGTTGGCCGGCATCGCGATCCCGGGCGCCGGCGCCCTGGGGCTCGCCGCGAAGGGGACGGTCGAGGGATTCGACGAGATCCCGGCCAACCTGAAGACGCCGCCGCTGAGCCAGCGCACGACGATTCTGGACGCCGAAGGTGGCTTGATCGCCACCGTCTATTCACGTGACCGGCAGGTGGTCCCGCTCACGGCCATCTCCCCGTACATGCAGAAGGCGATCGTCGCGATCGAGGACTCGCGTTTCTACGAGCACGGGGCGGTCGACCTCAAGGGCATCCTGCGCGCGGTCAACCGCAATGCCCAGGAGGGCGGCGCGGCCCAGGGCGCCTCGACGCTCACCCAGCAGTACGTGAAGAACGTCTTCGTCGAGGAGGCCGGCGACGACGAGACGAAGGTGCGCGAGGCCCAGGAGAAGAGCCTCGGGCGCAAGATCCGCGAGCTGAAGTACTCGATCCAGGTCGAGGAGGAGCTCGGGAAGAAGAAGATCCTGGAGAACTACCTCAACATCACGTACTTCGGCCAGCAGGCGTACGGGATCGAATCCGCTTCCCAGCGCTACTTCAGCAAGCCGGCGAAGGACCTGGCCCTGGAGGAGTCGGCGCTGCTGGCGGGCGTGGTGCAGTCGCCCACCCGGTTCGACCCGGTGAACGACACCCAGGAGGCGATGAAGCGCCGCAACGTCGTCCTCCAGCGGATGGCCGACATCAAGGACATCTCGCAGGCGGAGGCGGACGAGGCGAAGAAGAAGCCCGTCCAGCTGAAGGTGACCCGGCCCAGGAACGGCTGCATCACCGCGGTCAAGGGCGCGGGCTTCTTCTGCGACTACGTGCGCAACACCTTCCTGACCGATCCGGTGTTCGGCAAGACGCGCGAGGAGCGGGCCAAGGTCTGGAACCAGGGCGGCCTGACCATCCGTACGACGCTGGACCCGCAGTCGCAGGACTCGGTCAACGAGTCGATCAAGGACCACGTCAACCAGGACGACAAGGTCGCGACGGCCGTGACGCTGGTGCAGCCCGGCACCGGCCGGGTGCTCGGCATGGGCCAGTCCAAGCCCTACGGCTTCGGCAAGAACGAGACCCAGATCAACTTCTCCGTGGACAAGCGGATGGGCGGCTCGAACTTCGGCTTCCCGACGGGCTCGACCTTCAAGCCGTTCGTCGCCGCCGCGGCCATCGAGCGCGGGGTCTCGCCGGCCAAGACGTACCCGTCGCCGCACGACATGGAGTACCCCAGCCCGGTGCAGACCTGCGGTGACAAGCCGTGGGTCAACACCGCCAAGGACCGGGTGGAGAACGAGTCGGAGTCCGAGGTCGGCCCGTACGGCATGAGGGACGCGATGGCGAAGTCCGTCAACACGTACTTCGTGGAGATGATCACCGAGACCGGGCTCTGCCCGGTGACGGAGATGACCACCAAGCTCGGGGTGATCCCGGCCGACGGCACGAAGCTGCCCGAGGTCCCGGCCATCGCGCTCGGCACCGAGGGCATGTCGCCGCTGACCATGGCCAACGCGTACGCGACCTTCGCCAACCGCGGCGTCTACTGCACGCCGATCGCCATCGAGTCGATCACCGACACGCACGGCAAGGCCCTCGCGGTGCCGAAGTCCCAGTGCGACCGGGTGATGACGGAGAGGACGGCCGACACCATCAACATGCTGCTGCTCGGCGTGGTCGACTCCGGTACGGGTACCGCCGCCGGCCTGACCGACCGGCAGAACGCGGGCAAGACCGGCACCACCGACAGCCGCTACAACGCCTGGTTCGTCGGGTACACGCCGAACATGGCCGGCGCGACCTGGGTCGGCTCCGGCGGCGCCAAGCAGGTGTCGATGGAGAACATCACCATCGGCGGCCAGTTCTACGACAAGGTCTACGGCGGCGGGCTGCCCGGCCCGATCTGGAAGCAGGCGGTCTCGGGCGCGCTCGCGGGCCGGGATGCGCCCAACTTCGCCACGGTCGGCATCCCGGACGCGGCGACACCGCCGGCCGGAGGCGGCCGCCCCACCCCGTCGAACCCGAGCCCGAACCGGCCGGGGAAGCCGGGGAAGCCCGGCCGTGACGGCAAGCCCGGCGGCCAGGCGGTCGGCGGAGCCACGGGCGGCGGTGCGACGGGCGGCCTCACGGGCGGCACCAACCCGTTCCCGGGGATCACCCTGGAGCCGGGCGTGATCGGCGGCCCGGAGACTCCGTAGAACAAGAGAAGGGGAGGGCCCGGCCTGGCGGCCGGGCCCTCCCCTTCTTACGGGCTTCTTGCGGGCGGGTCTAGGAGAGGCGCTTCTTCACGGCGGCGGCCACCCGGCCGCCCTCCGCGAGCCCCGCCACCTTCGGGTTCACGATCTTCATGACCGCACCCATGGCCCGGGGCCCCTCGGCACCCGCCGCACGGGCCTCCTCGACGGCTTGCGCGACGATCGCGTCGAGCTCCTCGTCGGTGAGCTGCTTGGGCAGGTAGGTGTCCAGGAACTCGCCCTCCGCCGTCTCGCGGGCGGCCTGCTCGGGACGACCACCCTGCGCGAAGGCCTCCGCGGCCTCACGGCGCTTCTTCGCCTCCTTGGCGATCACCTTGAGGACTTCCTCGTCGGAGAGCGTGCGCGCTTCCTTGCCCGCGACCTCCTCCTTGGTGATGGCGGCAAGGGTCAGTCGCAGCGTGGACGAGTGCAGCTCGTCGCGCGCCTTGATGGCGGTGGTGAGGTCTTCCTGGAGCTTGGCCTTGAGCGTGGTCATGGACCTGAGTCTGCCAGGTGCGGGGGCGGCGGCGCCCGCTGGTTTTCCGGGTCTGAGACGATGGGGCCATGCGTGCGCGTTACGGAGTACCCCTGAAGGTCACCGCCGGAATCGCGGCGGTGGGGGCCGCTGGTGTGGCCTATGCCGCCGGTTTCGAGGCGCGGTCGTTCCGGCTGCGCCGGATCACGGTGCCGGTGCTGCCCCCCGGGATGCGCCCGCTGCGCATACTGCAGGTCTCCGACATCCACATGGTCGGCGGCCAGCGCAAGAAGCGCGCATGGCTGCAGTCCCTGGCGGGCCTGCGCCCCGACTTCGTCGTGAACACCGGCGACAACCTCTCCGACACGGAGGGCGTCCCCGAGGTGCTCGACGCCCTCGGCCCGCTGATGTCCTTCCCCGGCGTGTACGTCTTCGGCTCGAACGACTACTACGGCCCGCGACTGCGCAACCCCGGGCGCTACCTGATCGAGAAGGTCCAGGGCCGGCACGGGCTGAACGGCAACAAGCCGGTCGTCGGCGCCGTCCACAACCCGTGGGAGGAGATGCGGGACGCCTTCGACGCGGCCGGCTGGGTCAACCTCACCAACACGCGGGGGCGCCTGAAGCTGGACGGCATGGAGCTGGCCTTCACCGGCCTGGACGACCCGCACATCAAGCGCGACCGCTACGAGCGGGTGGCCGGCGGGCCGGAGGCGGACGCCGACTTCTCGATCGCCGTGGTGCACGCCCCGTACCTGCGGGTCCTGGAGGCCTTCACGGCGGACCGCTACCCGCTGATCCTGGCCGGGCACACGCACGGCGGCCAGCTGTGCATCCCCTTCTACGGGGCGCTCGTCACCAACTGCGACCTGGACACGAAGCGGGTGAAGGGCCTCTCGACGCACGAGGCCGCCGGCCACCGCTCGTACCTCCACGTCTCGGCGGGCTGCGGCACGAACCGCTACACCCCGGTCCGCTTCGCCTGCCCCCCGGAGGCCACGCTCCTCACCCTGGTCCCGAAGCCGTAGCACCCCTCACGACGCCCGGCCTCGTCCCCCGCGAAAACCGGATTTCGTCTCCGGCCGAGGGTCCGCTAAAGTAATCGATGTCGCCAGGACAGCAAACGCTGCAAGGCGGCGATCGGGGTGTAGCGCAGCTTGGCAGCGCGCTTCGTTCGGGACGAAGAGGTCGTGGGTTCAAATCCCGCCACCCCGACAGAGTAAGACCAGGTCAAGGGCCTGATCCGCATCGCGGATCAGGCCCTTCCTGCGTCTCCGGTGAATCCCTCGCGCTTACGACAGGACAGGCCCGCTCCGCCATGCTCTCTTGCCCCTCCCTCCTGCATCGTCCGGCCTGGCTTTCGCCCAAGGTGTTGCGGACCGAGGTGCTCGGCGGGCTGGTCGTGGCGCTGGCGCTGATACCCGAGGCCATCTCGTTCTCGATCATCGCGGGAGTGGATCCGGCGATCGGGCTCTTCGCCTCGTTCACCATGGCCGTGACGATCGCGATCGTGGGCGGACGGACGGCGATGATCTCGGCCGCGACCGGGGCGGTCGCCCTCGTCATCGCTCCGCTGAACCGGGAGCACGGGTTCGGCTACCTGGTCGCCGCGGTCATCCTGGCGGGCGTCTTCCAGATCGTCCTCGGCGCGCTCGGTGTCGCCAGGCTGCTGCGCTTCGTGCCGCGCTCGGTCATGGTCGGCTTCGTCAACGCCCTTGCCATCCTGGTCTTCCTGGCGCAGGTGCCGGAACTGCGGGACGTGCCGTGGGCGGTCTATCCGCTGGTGGCGGCGGGGCTCGCGCTGATGGTGTTCTTCCCGAGGGCCACCACCGTGGTCCCCGCGCCGCTCGTTTCCATCGTCATCCTCACCGCCATCACCGTCGCGGCCGGGATCGCCGTTCCGACGGTCGGCGACAAGGGGACACTGCCGTCGGCGCTGCCTGTCCCCGGCCTTCCGGACGTGCCGTTCACCCTGGACACGCTGAAGACGATCGCGCCGTACGCCTTGGCCATGGCCCTGGTCGGGCTGATGGAGTCGCTGATGACGGCGAAGCTCGTCGACGAGATCACCGACACGCGGTCCTCGAAGACGCGCGAGGCGGTCGGCCAGGGCATCGCGAACATCGTGACCGGCTTCTTCGGCGGCATGGGTGGCTGCGCGATGATCGGCCAGACCATGATCAACGTGAAGGTGTCGGGAGCCCGGACCCGGTTGTCGACGTTCCTCGCGGGCGTGTTCCTCATGGTGCTGTGCATCGTCTTCGGGCCGGTGGTCTCCGAGATCCCGATGGCAGCACTGGTCGCCGTCATGGTGATGGTGTGCTTCGCGACCTTCGACTGGCACTCGATCGCGCCGAAGACGCTGAGGCGTATGCCGGCCGGTGAGATCACCGTCATGGTGCTCACCGTGGCGAGCGTGGTGGCGACCCGCAACCTGGCCGTCGGCGTGATCGCCGGATCGGTGACCGCGATCGTCATCTTCGCCAAGCGCGTCGCACACCTGGCGAACGTCACGTCGGTCACCGACCCCGACGGGACCCACGTCGTCTACTCCGTCACCGGCGAGCTCTTCTTCGCCTCCTCCAACGACCTGGTGACGCAGTTCGACTACGCGGGAGACCCGGACAAGGTCGTCATCGACCTGTCCTCCGCCCACATCTGGGACGCCTCGACCGTCGCAGCCTTCGATGCGATCGAGACGAAGTACGCCCGGCGGGGCAAGACCGTCGAGATCACCGGCCTGAACGAGCACAGCGCCCACATCCACCGCACCCTGAGCGGCGAACTCTCCTCCGGTCACTGACCGGCGCCGCCGGCCCGCCCTCCGGGAAGCGCGTGACCCGGGCCGGGCGCCACGAGGCCTTCGTGCCCAGCCACGTGCCGGGCGGTCTGTGGACGGTGACCCAGCTCGACGTCTCCGCCGGGGTCATGTCCGCGCCGCAACGGGCCTGCCGGACACCGGCCCCGGTGCCCCCGCGGCGCCCCCCTCGGTGCCCGTCCTGCGCAAGGACGGTGACCGTGCTGAGCCCGGTACCGAGCGAGTCGACGGTCGCACCGAAGACGACCCGGCGTGTGGCGGAGCGCTCGCGCTCCGGGCTGGGCGCGCTGGTGGTGGTCTGCGCGAGCGGCATGTGCACTGTTCCCCGTGTCCGGCTGTGAGGTGACGTCACGCCAGGCAGCGAGGCCCCTCCGTGTGCGCAGCACAGCATCGGTTCGGCCGGTGCTCCCGTGGAGGTGTCCCGGCGGTCCGGCCGGGACGACACGGAGGGATCAGCCCGAACCGGCCATGCCCGCGGCCCCTCAGCCGCTCACGAGGCAGAACTCGTTGCCCTCCGGGTCGCGCATGGCCTGGAAGGAGCCCTGGTCGTCGGTGACCGCGGCGCCCACCCGGGCGGCGCCCAGGGCCACCGCCTCCTCGGTGGCCGCCGCGAGGTCGTCGACGGCGAGGTCCAGGTGGAGCCGGTTCTTCCCCGCCCTGTCCTCGGGAACCGGCTGGAAGGCGAGCCGGGCCATCCCCGGCAGGTCGACGTACGACCAGCCCCGGGCCCGGTCGACGGGCTCACCGCCCAGCAGCCGGGCCCAGAACCGCACCAGGGCCCGCGGCTCCCGGCAGTCGACGACGATCTGCTGCAGACGCACACGCATGCAGGCACCCTAAGCCGCACCCGGGGCTCCTCGCCCCCGGTGTCAGGCCATGTCCTTGGCCAGTGAGCCGAGTTCGGCGCCGGCCAGGGCAAGGAAGGCCGCGCTGCCGGCCCCGGCTCCCACCCCGCGCTCGGCCGCCACCGTCCGCAGGTGGTCGAGCACCGCCCCGACCGTCGGGAAGGGGCCGACCGGACGCAGCAGCCACAGCCGGCCCGGCGGCCGGGGCGGCAGCCCGAGGGCGGCGAGCACCTCCTCGGCCTCCCGGTCGAGCTCGTGGACGTCCGGCTCCGGGAGCGGGGCGCACTCCACGCCGGTGATGTGGCCGTGGCCGTCGAGGCGGGTCTCCACCGCCCAGTGGGTCGAGCGGTCCGGGATCCAGGTGCGGTGCTCCGGGGGCCAGACGTACGGGAGAAACACCCAGAGCAGGTCCTCGGGCGCGGGCTCCCAGCCGAGCACCTCCAGCTCCCGCACCTCGGGCAGCCGGTCCGGCTCCTGCTCGCTGCGCCCGGCCCGGCGCCGGGCCAGCGGATGCGGTGTCCCGGCCTCGTCCCAGTCCCAGTCCCACGGCATACGGGCAGGCTATCTCCGCCACCCCGCGGGACGGGCCTTCGACGGCCCGGCCTAGAGCCGGACGCCGTCGCGGTGGTCCAGGGGGTTGGCCGCGATGCGGGTCGCGGCGCCGCCCGCCACGTACGAGGCCGCCGCGCAGTCGGGCTTGCGGACCGCCTGGTCCTCGACCAGGGCGACGAAGGCCGCGCCGAAGCCGGCCCGGGGGTACGCCTCCAGCAGGGCGGCGGTGAAAGCCGGATCGAACTCGGCCACCCGCAGGCCCGACACGTCGGCGCTGGTCCCGACCTGGAGGAGGTGGCTCTCGACGTCCTCGGCCGCCGTGACGTCGTCCCGCATGTGCAGCACGATCACCTCCTCGGCCCGGGCCCGCCGGTCCGCCGGCCAGCCCAGCCCCGCCGTCAGCACGCGCGCCACATGGCCGCCCGCCTCCTCGAAGGGCAGCGTGTGGCTGTCGAACGGCGCCGTCAGGCCCAGGTCGTGCAGCAGCGCGCTGACGTACAACAGGTCCTCGTCGTACGCGAGCCCGTGCCGGGCCGCGTACTCGGCGGCGAAGGCGTATGAGCGGACGGAGTGGTTCAGCAGCGCCTCGTCCGCGTACTCGGAGGCGATCTCCAGGGCCGTCCGGCCCGCCGCAGTGTCCCGGGTCCAATTCGCACGTGTCGTCATGGAAGCGCAGCCTACGGGCGGTTGAAGTCAACCTCGGAGGGGGCCTCCCCCGGCCAGGACAGGAGGGTCGGGGCCGGCGGGGTCTCGGCGAGGACGGTGCCGTGCGAGACGACGTAGCGGGGGCGGACCTGGCGGCGGATCGCCTCCTGCGGCGAGGCCGCGGGCAGCAGCACGAAGGAGGCGGGCGCGCCCGGCGTGATGCCGTACTCCGCGTCCGACAGGCCGAGCACCCGCGCCGCCCGGTCGGTCACCATCGAGAAGGCCACCGGGATCTCGTCCGCCCCGGTGAGCTGGGCGGCGTACAGCCCGACGAGGGCGGTCTGCAGCGGGTTGGCGGTGCCCAGCGCGTTCCACGGATCCATCACGTCGTCGTGCCCGAAGGCCACGTTGACCCCCGCGGCCAGCATCTCCTTGACCTGGGTGAGGCCGCGCCGCCGCGGATAGGCGTCGAAGCGGCCCTGGAGGTTGAGATTGGCGAACGGGTTGGAGACCAGGCTGATTCCCGACCGTGCCAGCAGCCGCTGGAGTTTGAAGCTGTACGCACCGCCGTAGGAGCCCATCGCCGTCGTATGCGAGGCGGTGGCCCGCTCCCGCAGGCCCGAGCGCAGAGCGAGCGTGGCCAGCACCTCCACGAAGCGGGACTGCTCGTCGTCGATCTCGTCGCAGTGCGCGTCCACGCGCAGCCCGTGCTCCTCGGCCACCGCGAAGGCGATGCCCAGGGAGGCCACCCCGTCCTCCCGGGTGTCCTCGAAGTGCGGGATCGCGCCCACCAGGTCCGCACCACGGGCGACCGCCTCGCGCAGCAGCACCTCGCCGCCGGGGAAGGACACGATGCCCTCCTGCGGGAAGGCCACGATCTGGAGGTGCATGACGTCGCGCACGCGGTCGCGCACCTCCAGCAGCGCGTCCAGCGCGGTCAGCGAGGGGTCGGTGACGTCGCAGTGCGTCCGCACGTGCAGCACCCCCTGCGCCGCCTGCCAGCGCAGCACCTCCGTGGCCCGCGCGATCACGTCCTCGCGCGTCAGGGTCCGCTTGCGCTCGCTCCAGCAGGCGATGCCCTCCCAGAGCGTCCCGGAGGCGTTCGGACGCGGCTCGCCCGCCGTCAGGGCCGTGTCCAGGTGGATGTGGGGCTCGACGAAGGGGGCGGTGAGCAGGGCGCCGTGCGCCTCGATGAGCGTGCCGGTCGCCGGCGGTTCCTTCTGGTCGTCGTACGGGACCACCCGCGCGATCCGGCCGTCCTCGGCGACCTCGACGTCGAAGAGCCCTCCGGCCCCACCGGGGTCATCGGTGCCGTTGGTGCCGTCGGTTCCGTCGGTGTGCAGCAGCCGGGCGCCCCGGACGATCATCCGCATGCCGGCCACCCTACGGCCGGGGCCGCAGGGTGGGCGGGCGACTCAGCCGCGCTTGGCCTGAGCCTTCTGCTGCATGCCCCGCGTCTTCGCGGAGAGCGTCTGCGCTTCCCGGGCCGCGGCCTTGGCGCGGGCCTCGGCGGCCGTGTTCTTCGCGCGCTCGTGCTCACGCTCGGCGGCCTGCGACGTACCGCTGCGAGCCTTCTTGGCCATGATCGAGCCTCCTCGGGGCGCTCCGGAGGGCGTACGCCCTCCACTGTCCCCCCGTTCACCGGACACGGCATCCGGAGCGAGCGGGCGATCCGGGGCGGGCTCACCCCCGTGGGCCGCAACGACGCGTGCGGGGGCGGCGCCCCCACGGGGGTGCCGCCCCCGCCGGGGGACGCGTCAGCCGCGCCCGCCCTTCATGCGCTGCTCGCGCATCCGGTCTTCCTTCAAGGCCATCACCTGGGCCTCGCGGACGTCCTCGACCAGCTGTGTCGACTTCTGCGGGGACCGGGACTCCGCAAAGCCGCGGTTCTCCTGCGTCGGCTCCTTGCGCTTCTTCGCCATGATCACTCCTCACGGGAAAACAGCAGGCTGGGTCCCGGCCCACGCTGCCCCCTCCCGCTGCCGGGGACCATCCGACAGCGCCAATCGGGTTACATGGGGGTATGAATGACAACACGGCCGTGCCCGACTGGGAGAAGCGCTTCCGCGCCCCGCGCGTCGGGCTGCCCGACTGGGCCGAAGACGCCCCGGACCGCTGCCTCTTCGTCTCGAACGCGACGGGGACGTACGAGCTCTACGCCTGGGACCGCGCCACCGGCTCGCAGCGGCAGGCCACCGACCGTCCCAACGGCACCACCGACGGCACCCTCTCCCCTGACGGCGAGTGGATCTGGTGGTTCTCCGACACCGATGGCGACGAGTTCGGCGTGTGGGTGCGCCAGCCGTTCGCGGGCGGCCCCGACGAGCCGGCCACGCCCGGCCTCGACCCCTCCTACCCGGCGGGCCTGGCCCTCGGCCGGGACGGCACGGCCGTCGTCGGCCGGTCCACCGACGAGGAGGGCACGACCATCCACGTCGTGCGGCCGGACGGCACGCTGCCCTCGGTCGTCTACCGGCACCGCGAATCGGCGGGCGTCGGCGACCTGTCCCGCGACGGGACGCTGATCGCCGTCGAGCACACCGAGCACGGCGACGCCATGCACGCGGCGCTGCGGGTGCTCACCCTCGACGGCAGCACCGTCGCCGAGCTCGACGACTCCCGCGGCGGCACCGTGGAGCTGGGGCTGGAGGTGCTCGGTTTCGCGCCGGTCGCCGGCGACACCCGGCTGCTGGTCGGCCACCAGCGGCGCGGCCGCTGGGAGCCGATGGTGTGGGACGTGGCCACCGGCGCCCAGGAGGACCTGGCGATCGACCTGCCCGGCGACGTGGCCGCCGAGTGGTATCCCGACGGCTCCGCGCTGCTCATCGAGCACAGCTTCGAGGCGCGCAGCGAGCTCTGGCGCTACGACCTCGCCGCGCAGGAGCTCGTACGCGTGGACACGCCGCCCGGGACGGTGTCGGGTGCGACGGCGCGGCCCGACGGGACGGTGGAGTACCAGTGGTCCTCGGCGGCCGAGCCCTCGGCCGTACGGTCGACCGCGGGCGGGATCGTCCTCGAACCCCCGGGCTTCCGGGCGCCCGGTTCGGTGCCGGTGGAGGACGCCTGGGTGGAGGGCCCCGGCGGGCGGATCCACGCGCTCGCCCAGCGGCCCGCGGGCCACGGCGAGGGCCCCTTTCCGACGATCTTCGAGCTCCACGGCGGGCCCACCTGGCACGACAGCGACGCTTTCGCCGCGACCCCGGCGGCCTGGCTCGACCACGGTTTCGCGGTCGTCCGGGTCAACTACCGGGGCTCGACGGGATACGGCCGGGAGTGGACGGACGCCCTCAAGCACCGCGTCGGCCTGATCGAGCTGGAGGACATCGCGGCGGTCCGGGAATGGGCGGTGGCCACCGGGCTCGCCGACCCGGCCCGGCTGGTGCTCTCAGGCGGCTCCTGGGGCGGCTACCTGGCGCTGCTGGGCCTCGGCACCCAGCCGGACGCCTGGGCCGTGGGCCTGGCCGCCGTACCGGTCGCCGACTACGTCACCGCGTACCACGACGAGATGGAGGCGCTGAAGTCCCTGGACCGCACCCTTTTCGGCGGCACGCCGGAGGAGGTCCCGGACCGCTTCGAGGCGTCCTCGCCGCTCACGTACGTGGACGCGGTGAAGGCTCCCGTCCACATCGCGGCGGGCGTCAACGACCCCCGCTGCCCGATACGGCAGATCGACAACTACGTCGAGAGGCTGGCGGCCCGCGGCGCGGTGCACGAGGTGTACCGCTACGACGCGGGGCACGGCTCGCTCGTCGTGGAGGAGCGGATCAAGCAGGTCCGGATGGAGCTGGAGTTCGTCCGCAAGCACCTTCCGGGACGCCTTCCCGTCTGATCCGGCACGCCTTCGCGCCCGACCCGGCCCCGGTGATCCGGTGCACCCCCCGTACCGTGGTGGGGTGCACCGGTTTCTCCTGACCCCGCGCTGGTGGGGGATCAACGTCTTCGTCGCGCTCGCCGTTCCCGTCTGCCTCTTCATGGGCACCTGGCAGCTCGGCCGCTTCGAGGACCGCGTCGCCACCCACCGGGAGGCGGCCTCGCAGCACCCCGACCGGCCGGCCGAGCCGCTGGAGTCGCTGCTCCCGGTGGACAAGACGACCTCCGGGCGGCTCGCCTCCGCCTCCGGCGAGTACGCCGACCAGCTGCTGGTACCGGACCGGCAGCTGGACGGGAGGTCCGGCTTCTACGTCCTGACCCTGCTGAAGACCGACTCCGGCAAGGCGGTCCCGGTGGTCCGGGGCTGGCTGCCGGGCCGGGCGGACCCGGCGAAGGCGCCCGCCGCGCCGACCGGAAGGGTCGAGGTCACCGGCGCCCTCCAGGCCTCGGAGAGCGCCACCACCAAAGGAGTGCACGCCGAGGGCGGCCTGCCGGCCGGGCAGCTCGGGGTCATCGGGGCGGCCTCGCTGGTCAACCTCGTGCCGTACGGGCTGTACGACGCCTGGCTGACGGTGCAGAGCCCGGCGGACGGGCTGAAGCCCGTGCCCGCGCAGGCGCCGAGCAACACCGGGCTCGACCTGAAGGCCTTCCAGAACCTCGGCTACACCGGCGAGTGGTTCGTCTTCATCGGCTTCCTGCTGTTCATGTGGTTCCGGCTGTACCGCCGCGAGGTGGAGACCCTGCGCGACGCCGAGGCCGGTCTGCTGCCCGAGCCGCAGCCGCAGCCGCAGGAGGCTGCGGAGCCGACCGCGCCCGCTTCGGCCGCGGCCGCTCCGGCACCGCCTACGGCGTCGGCTTCGGCCCCTCCAGCGGAATGACGCCCGTCCGGTAGACCGTGCCCCCGCAGGCCGCCGGGATGGTGGTCTGCGTGACCGGTGCGCCGGGCACCGCCGTGTTCGGCGTGTGGGACACCGCCACCCCGGTGGGCTCCGGCGCCGTGCCGCCCGTCTGCGGATCGCTGTGCCGGGTGGCCGCATCCCCCGCTGCCCGTCCGGTGCTCTGCGCGGAGCCGCCCGACGGGGGCTCACCGACCGGGGGCGGGGTGGCCGCCGGACAGGACTGCGCCGAGGGCACCCATGCGAAGCGGACCTCGTAGGCCGTGTACGGCTGGAGCAGCAGCTGCGGCGTCTCCGCCGACGGGTCGGGCAGCCCCGCCGCGGGGTCCCCGGCCGTGTGGCCGACCACGGTGACCCCGGAGCTCTTCCCGGGCGCCGAGGACGTCACCGAAGCCGCGGTCACCGTGTCCGGGCCGAGGACCGCGCAGCCCCGCGTGGAGACGTTGGTGACCTTGAAGCTGCCGTACACCGTGCCGTCGGGCTCCGGTGCGCCCGCGCTGCCCTGCACCCCGAGCTGCTCCCCGCTGCATCCCGGCACGCCCGGCACCGCCACCGGGGGCAGCGGGCCGGTGCCCAGGCCGGCGGAGGCGCCGGCCGAGGGAGCGGCCGAGGCGCCGCCCGCCGGGGATCCGCCCGCGCGGGAGTCCGGCCGGTCGCCGGAACCGCCGGCGGCCGGGCCCTTCCCTGCGCTCGGGCTGGACTCCGGCGCGGCGCCCGCGCCGTTCTGGTGGGGGTGGGAGCCGGAGCCGCCCACGGCCGTGCCGGGCTCCTCGTGGCCGGCCATCGCCGAGTGCTCGCCGGTGTCGCCCTCCGCGCCCGTGGGGTGCAGGTGCAGGGCCGCCGGGACCGCCGCCCCGGCCAGCAGGACGCCCACGGCCGCGCCGACCAGGGCCCGCCGCTTGCGGGTCCTGCGCACGGGTACGGCGTACCGCAGCCGCTCCAGCGCGTCCTCGGCGGGCTCCAGGCCCTCGACGGCCCCGCGCAGCAGGCTGCGCAGTGCCTGCTCCTCGCTCTGCCCGGCCGGCGGGATGTGGTCGTCCGTCATGACTGCGCAGCCTCCATCGCCACCCGCAGCGCGGCAATGCCCCGCGATCCGTACGCCTTCACCGAGCCGAGCGAGACGCCGAGCGTCTCGGCGACTTGGGCTTCGGTCATGTCCGCGAAGTACCGCAGCACCAGCACCTCGCGCTGGCGCCGCTGCAGTCCGCGCATCGCCTTGATGAGATCGTCCCGTTCCAGCTGGTCGTAGGCGCCTTCCTCGGCGCTGGCCATGTCCGGCATCGGCTTCGACAGCAGCTTGAGGCCGAGGATGCGCCGGCGCAGGGCCGAACGCGAGAGGTTGACGACGGTCTGGCGCAGGTACGCCAGGGTCTTCTCGCGGTCGCGGACCCGGTTGCGGGCCGAGTGCACGCGGATGAAGGCCTCCTGGACCACGTCCTCGCAGGAGGCGGTGTCGTCGAGGAGCAGCGCGGCCAGGCCGAGCAGCGAGCGGTAGTGGGCTTGGTAGGTCTCGGTGAGGTGGTCGACGGTGGTGCCGGCGACGACGACGGGCTCGGCTGCCGCGGCCGCGCCCTCCGCCTCCGCGCCATCACGCGGCGCGGGCACGCGGCCGCCCCGGGTCGGCAGGACGGTCGGTGCGGCCGGCTGCACGGGCGGCACCACCGGCGGGACGGGAACGATCACCGGACGGCCGCCGGGCACCGGGAGACGCCGACGCGGCGCAGCGGGCACGCTGCGGGCCGGAACGACGGCGAAGTCGAGAAGTGCCTCTGCCACGCCAGTTGGACACGCGTCCCCCCACCAGGGTTGTACGCGCGAGGCAGCCCCACCAGCAAAATCCCTCTTGCCCTCATGCGTACCCGCTCTTCCTGATTGCCCCGCCCGTCCAGGCGGCAGTCAGGCCATCACCTTGATCAAGGGATCAGCACTGATCCTACAAAGTGAAATACGCGAATTCACCAGCGATCAGTTCCGCGGTCTGCAGGGCGTTCAGTGCGGCCCCGTGCCGCAGATTGTCGGCGCACACGAAGAACTCCAGGGAGTGCGGATCGTCCAGGGAGGCCCGCATCCGCCCGACCCAGGCCGGATCCGTGCCCGCCGCGTCCACGGGGGTGGGGAACTCCCCCGCCGCCGGGTCGTCCGCGAGGACCACGCCGGGCGCGGCCTCCAGGATCTCCCGCGCGCGGCCCGCGTCCACCTCGGACTCGAACCGGGCCCGTACGGTCAGCGAATGCCCGGTCAGCACCGGTACCCGTACGCAGGTCACCGCCACCGGGAGCGCCTCCAGCTCCAGGATCCGGCGCGTCTGGGACCGTACGGCCAGCTCCTGCGAGGACCAGCCGTCCTCGCGCAGCTCCCCGGACCACGGCACCACGTTCAGGGCGAGCGGCGCCGCGAAGGGACCGGTGTCCTCGCCCACGGCCCGCCGTACGTCCCCGGTCTGCTCTCCCAGTGCGGTGCCCGCGACCAGCGCGATCTGGCGGCGCAGCGCCTCCGTTCCCGAGCGGCCGCCGGCACTGGCGGCCTCGTACGAGGAGACGGTCAGGTCGACCAGCTCGTACGCGGCGTGCAGCGCGCCCAAGGCCGCGATCATCGCGGCGGTCACGCAGTCGGGGCCCGCGACGATGCCGCGCGGCCGCATCCGGGCGGCCTTCCCGTTGACCTCGGGCACCACCAGCGGCACCTCGGGGTCCTCCCGGAAGGCCGCGGAGCGGTCGACGACGACGGCCCCGCGGGCCGTCACGGCGGGCGCCCACCGGGCCGACACCTCGGCCGGGGTCAGGAAGACCGCCACATCGCCGCCGCCGAGGCCGTCGAAGGCGTCCTCGGTGAGGGCGAGCACCTCGACCTCCTCCCCGCGCACGACCAGCCTGCGGCCGGCCGAGCGCGCGGAGGCGATCAGACGTATGCCGCCCCAGACGTCCGCGCGCTGGGACAGCATCTGGAGCAGGACCGAACCGACTGCTCCGGTCGCCCCGACCACGGCGAGCGCCGGAGCCGGGACCGACCGGGTCGCGGTCATCGTCCGGTGCCTCCGTAGACGACGGCTTCGTCGCTGTCGGAGTCCAGCCCGAAGGCCGTGTGCACGGCGCGGACGGCCTCGTTGACGTCGTCCTGGCGGGTCACCACCGAGATGCGGATCTCGGAGGTCGAGATCAGCTCGATGTTGACGCCCGCGTCGGACAGCGCCTGGAAGAAGGAGGCGGTGACGCCCGGGTTCGTCTTCATTCCGGCGCCGACCAGGGAGATCTTGCCGATCTGGTCGTCGTAGCGCAGGGAGTCGAAGCCGATGGCGCCCTTCGCCTTCTCCAGGGCGTCGATGGCCTTGTGGCCCTCCGCCTTGGGGAGCGTGAAGGAGATGTCCGTGAGCCCGGTGGAGGCCGCGGACACGTTCTGCACGATCATGTCGATGTTGATCTCGGCGTCCGCGATGGCGCGGAAGATCGCCGCGGCCTCGCCCGGCTTGTCCGGGACGCCGACGACCGTGATCTTGGCTTCGGAGACGTCGTGGGCGACTCCGGAGATGATGGCGTGCTCCACCTGCTCGTCCCCTTGCGACTCGGGCTTTTCGTTGCTGACCCAGGTGCCCGGCAGTCCCGAGAAGGACGAGCGGACGTGGATCGGGATGTTGTATCGGCGTGCGTACTCGACGCAGCGGTGCAGCAGCACCTTGGAGCCGGAGGCGGCGAGTTCGAGCATGTCCTCCGAGGAGATCCAGTCGATCTTCCGCGCCTTCTTCACGACGCGGGGGTCCGCGGTGAAGACGCCATCCACGTCGGTGTAGATCTCGCACACCTCGGCGTCGAGCGCGGCGGCCAGCGCCACGGCCGTCGTGTCGGAACCACCGCGCCCGAGGGTGGTGATGTCCTTGCTGTCCGCGGACACGCCCTGGAAACCGGCGACGATGGCGATGTTGCCCTCGTCCAGCGCGGTACGGATCCGGCCCGGCGTGACATCGATGATGCGCGCCTTGTTGTGGACCGAGTCGGTGATGACGCCTGCCTGGCTGCCGGTGAACGACTGGGCCTCGTGGCCCAGGTTTTTGATCGCCATGGCCAGCAGGGCCATGGAGATACGCTCTCCGGCGGTCAGCAGCATGTCGAATTCGCGCCCGGCAGGCATCGGGGATACCTGCTCGGCGAGATCGATCAGCTCGTCCGTCGTGTCGCCCATCGCGGAAACCACGACGACCACCTGGTGGCCGTTCTTCTTGGCATCCACGATCCGCTTGGCGACGCGCTTGATGCCTTCGGCATCGGCTACGGAGGAGCCTCCGTACTTCTGCACGACAAGGCCCACGTGCGCTCCTCGCTCAGTCCGTCTCATTGCTGGTGCAGTCTAACGAGCGGCCGCGATCCGACCGTTCCGTACCGCATGATGAGACGTTCGGGACGAAGCCGGAGTTCCCTATTTCCCCGGCAGACCCAGCCGTGCGCCGATTTCCTCGGCCATCACCCGTCCGGCCTGCTCGGCGAGGTCCTCCTCGGCCAGGTCCTCGTCGGTGTCCAGTCCGTCCAGGGCCTCCAGCGGCTGGTCCAGCCGGACGTGGGCGACCAGGGACTGCAGGGCGCGCAGGGTGGCCGAGGCGGTGGTGCCCCAGTTGGTGAAGTACGAGAACTGCCACCACCACAGGGCCTCGGTGGTCCGGCCGGCCCGGTAGTGCGCCAGGCCGTGCCTCAGGTCCGCCACCACGTCGGCGAGGTCGTCGGAGATCCGGTGCGGGACCGGCGCCTTGCGCGGCTCGTAGGGGTCGAAGACCTCGGAGTACACGTCGACCGGTTCCAGCAGGTACGCGAACCGCTCGCGCAGCTCGTCCACGTCCGGCTCCGGGCCGAGGTCGGGCTCGTAGCGCTCGTCGGGCAGGACGTCCTGGTACGCGCCCAGCCGGCCGCCCGCCAGCAGGAGCTGGGAGACCTCCAGGAGGAGGAAGGGCACCGCGCTGTCCGGGTCCTCGCCCTTGGCCACCTCGGTGACCGCGACGATGAAGGACTCGATCTGGTCCGAGATCTGGACCGCGAAATCGTCCGGATCCTGAGCCAGGGCGTGCAGCGTTGCGTCAGACATCGAGAAGTCGCCTTCCTTCAAAGGCCCGCCCGAGCGTGACCTCGTCCGCGTACTCCAGATCTCCCCCGACGGGGAGCCCGCTGGCCAGGCGGGTGACCTTCAGGCCCATGGGCTTGATCATGCGGGCGAGGTACGTGGCGGTCGCCTCCCCCTCCAGGTTCGGGTCGGTGGCGAGGATCAGCTCGGTCACCTCACCGTCGGCGAGCCGGGCCAGCAGCTCGCGGATGCGCAGGTCGTCCGGGCCGACGCCCTCGATCGGGCTGATCGCACCGCCCAGGACGTGGTACCTGCCGCGGAACTCGCGGGTCCGCTCGATCGCGACGACGTCCTTCGGCTCCTCGACCACGCAGATGACGGCGAGATCGCGGCGCGGATCGCGGCAGATGCCGCACCGCTCCTCCTGCGCCACGTTCCCGCACACGGCGCAGAACCGGACCTTGTCCTTGACCTCCAGCAGGGCGTGCGCCAGCCTCCGGACGTCGGTGGGCTCGGCCTGCAGGATGTGGAAGGCGATCCGCTGCGCGCTCTTGGGCCCGACGCCGGGCAGCCTGCCCAGTTCGTCGATCAGGTCCTGGACCACGCCTTCGTACAACGGACTGCCTTCTTTCGGTGTTCAGTGTTCAGTGTTCGGGGACGGTGCGGGTCGGGAAGGTCGGACTAGAACGGCAGACCGGGGATACCGCTCCCGCCGCCCAGCCCCTGGGCCAGCGGCCCCAGCTTCTCCTGCTGGAGCGCCTGGGCGTTCTCCGTGGCCGCCTGGACCGCCGCGACGACCAGGTCCGCGAGGGTCTCGGTGTCCTCTGGGTCCACGGCCTTCGGGTCGATCACCAGCGCGCGCAGCTCGCCGGCACCGGTGACGGTCGCCTGGACCAGGCCGCCGCCGGACTGGCCCTGGACCTCGGCACGCGCCAGCTCCTCCTGGGCCGCCGCGAGATCCTGCTGCATCTTCTGGGCCTGCTGGAGCAGCTGCTGCATGTTGGGCTGACCACCACCGGGAATCACAGGTCACTCACTCCGTACATCGGGACGCTCGGTCAATCCGAGCCTACGTGGTCCCCGGGCGCCGCGCCCTACGCCGAGAGGACCAACTCTTTCGAGTGAGAGAGCGGACATGCGCGTACCTGATGGAGACCTCCTTGCAGGCGGAAATCCGGGGATTCCCTGCCCATGGGCCACCATTCGAAGGTAGGAAGAGCATGCGCATCATTGCGCACACGCGCACCACCACACGTCAGCGCAGGCAGAGGGAGTGCCGGGTGAGCCAGCCGGAGATGCAGCCCGAGGGGCCACCTCGGGACCCCCGGGGGTCCCGGGAGGAGGGCAGCGGACCCATGGCGGCGGGCGATCTGACCGGTGGACCCTTCCCCCTCGGGGACTGGGGCGAGCCCGCCGAGCGGCTCGACGAGCTCTACCGGCGGGTCGAGGCCGACGCGCTGCGCACCGCCGAGTGGTATCTGTCCGACCGGGCCTGGAAGCGCCGGGGCGCGCGGATCCTGCGGGTGGGCGCCGCGGTGGGGGCGATCGTGGGCGCCTCGATGCCGCTGCTGGAGGTGACGGGCTCGGCCCGGGGAGCGGCCGCGTACGGGTACCTCTCGCTGCTGCTGGGCGCGGCCTGCCTGGCGTGCGACCGCTTCTTCGGGATGACCTCGGGCTGGATGCGGGACGTGGCGACGGCCCAGGCGGTGCAGCGGCGGCTCCAGACGCTCCAGTTCGACTGGGCCTCGGAGAACGTGCGCGAGGTGCTCGGGCCGACGGAGGGCACGGCGAGCGAGGCGGCGGAGCGGTGCCTGACGGTGCTGCGGCGGTTCTCCGAGGACGTGACGGAGCTCGTGCGGTCCGAGACCGCGGAGTGGATGGTGGAGTTCAGCTCGGGGCCGGCGCCGCTGGTGATGCAGTCCCTGTCGGGGGCCTCCTCCCGGCCGGAAGCGGGTTTTCCCCCGGCCCGTTTCCCCCTCCCGCCGGGCACCCGCCCCAACATGCCCCGCCAGCGCCCGCCGGAGCAGCCGCGCTGATCCCGCGGCCCGGGTCCGGCCCGTTCGGCCGGGCCCGGGCGGGGCGGGGTCAGCTGAAGATGATCATGGAGCCTTGGGCGAGGCTCCGGGTGGCGGCCGCGTGCAGGCCCAGCCAGACGTGCCGCTCCCGCGCGAAGGGACTGGAGTCGTACGGGATCGGCCCCGCCGGCTCCTCCAGCGACGTCGGCCGCCCCGGCGGTGCAGGGGCCGCCGGGGGATTGCCCGGGTCGATGCCGATCGCGGGGGCCACGAAGCCCAGCTCCCGCAGCAGGCCCTGGGCCGAGCCGAGCGGACCGCCCCCGGCCAGCAGCTCCTCGTTGGCCAGCGGAGCCGCGAAGTCCACCGGTACGTAGGCCCCGGCGTGGTCGTAGTGCCACACCAGGTGCGACTGCTGGGCCGTGGCCTCGAACATCTCCAGCAGCTGCTCGTAGTCCCCGCCCAGCTCGTCCACCGGCGTCACCGGCAGCCCGCAGGCCTGGAGCAGGTACGCCCGGCGCAGGAAGTGCAGGGCGTCGTAGTCGAAGCCGGCGACCGGGGCCACGTCCCCGCTCAGGCCCGGCATGTAAGCGAAGACGGGCACGGACGGCAGTCCGGCCTCGCCCAGCGCCTTGTCGTACGCGGCGATCTCCTCCGCGAAGGGATTGTCGGGGCTGTGGCACAGCACATCGACAAGGGGGACGAGCCACAGGTCACAGGCCACGCGGCCTCCGATCAGTCGTTGCCGCCGATCGTGCCAGCGTAATGCGCCGAACACCCTCAGCGAAGGGCTGCGCAAAACCTGGCACGCGAAGCCCCGGCCTCCGGCACCGGGAAGCCGGCCCCTTTCACGCGAAGACGGTCCTGGCGGACGCGAAGACGGTGCTAGCGGACCGGTGCACCCACGTCATGCGGTCGGGGTCGCCGTCGAGCCCACCCGCCAGACCCACACGTCCCGGACCTGCTCGGGCTGCGACCCCAGCAGCCCGGTCAGCAGGTCCCGCAGCTCCGCGTCGCGGTCCTGGGCCGGCAGCACCACCGCGCCCGCCTTCCAGTAGGCCAGGTCCTGCCGGGCCTGCTCGCGCCACTCCTGCGTGACCTCCGGCGGCTGCGCCCCGTAGCGGACGTCCCGCAGCAGGTTCGACAGGTGCCGCGGCGTCGCCCCGTAGATCCCGATCCGCTCAGGGCCCCAGGGCCCGTTGAAGTAGCCGCCGGCCAGCCGGAAGCCGAAGTCCGCCTCGACCTGCCAGTGCAGTGCGTCCGCCTGGCCCGGGTCCGGCAGCGGCACCGGGACCAGCGCCTCCCCCTCGCGGAGGTACGGCTTCCACGCCCCCGAGGTGATGAACTCCGGTACGGGTGCCCGCTCCCGCACCGCCAGCGGCAGCGGCAGCACCGGGACCAGCGCCGCCGCCACCCCCAGCAGCCCGAGGGTGCGCAGCTCGCGCGCCCGCAGCCGGACGATCCGGTCGAGCGCCAGGGCCAGCAGCACCCCCAGCACCGGCGCGCACACCATCGCCACGCGCCCCTCGATCACCGACTCGAACAGCGGCAGCTCGACCATCAGCCGCCAGGGACCCGGCAGCACCACGTCCGTCCGCGGCACCGGCACCCGCGGCCCCAGGGACAGCAGCAGCGCCGCGCATCCGGTGATCGCGAGCGCGCGGACGACCGGGCGCCGCCACAGCCACACGCACACGGCCGCGCCGAAGGCCAGCAGCGGCCAGCCGTAGAAGGCGTTCTGCTCGGTGGTGTTCAGGGCCAGTCGGCCGGCCGTCTCGGGGTCGCCGAAGAGGGAGCGGGCGGCGTACTCGATCAGGGCCCGCGGGCTGTTCCCCGCGTTGTCCCCGTGCAGCACCGAGTGGTAGCTCTGCGGGCCGAGGAACTGCCAGTACAGCGGGAAGGCCAGCAGCGGTAGGCACACGGCGAGGGCGACGGCCAGGCCGCGGCCCAGCGGCCGCGCGGCGGCGAGGGCGCCCCGGCGGTCGACCAGCAGGTAGGCGAGGCAGAAGACCAGCATGCCCAGCGCGGCGATGAGCAGCGGCTCCTCGCCGATGAAGATCTGGTACGCGGCGAACAGACCGAGCAGGATCCCGTCGCGTACCGGGGTGCGGCCCTCGCACAGCCGCAGCGCCCGGTCGATGATCAGCGGGATCATGAACAGGACCACGAAGTTCGGGTGGCCGTTGGCGTGCGAGACCATCGGCGGCGCGAAGGCGGCGAGCGCCCCGCCCGCCGCGGCGGCCCAGCGGCTGTCCACGAGACGGCGGCGGATCAGCCAGTACCAGGTCCAGGCGCTGGCGGCCATGCCGAGCGTGAGGACCAGCGCGAAGGTGACCGTCTCGCCGAAGAGCAGGGTGACCGGGATGAGCGGGACGGTCAGGCCGAGCATGGTCGCGTTGGCCATCAGGTTCACGCCGTCGGGCATGCCCTGGGCCCGGGTGAAGAGCGGATTGCGCAGGTGGGTGATGTTGTCGGTGGTGACGCCGACGAACCACTCCCACTGGTTCTGGTCCTGGAGCGCGTCGTTCAGGTAGCGGCCGTCGAGGTCCGCCCACAGGCCGTGGAAGACGTAGAGGGAGAGGGCGAGGAAGGCGAGGACGACGGCGAGGCCGCCCGCGTTCCGGCGCAGCAGGGCGGCGGGCGTGCGGCCGGGCTCGGCGGCGGGGTCGGGGCGTGATCCGGAGCCGGCGGGGCGGCCCGGTCGGGCCGGCCGGGCCGAGCCACCGGCGGGTTCGGGGATCGCCGTCCGGCCGCCGTCGAAGCGGTGCACGCCGGCCATGCCGTCGAAGCGGTCCACGTCGCTCACGTCACTCATGTCGCTTATGCCGCTCACGTCGCTCATGCGTCCGCCGTCCGCAGCCCCGCGGCCCAGTCCAGGCCGTGCTGGTTGTAGGCGTGCACGAGGCGGCGCACCTCCTCGGCGTCCGCGCGCGTCACCGCCTCGACCAGCTCGCTGTGGCCGGACCACAGCCCGGCGTGCGGATCGGCGGCCGCCTTCAGGTGCGGCACGGCGAAGACCCAGCACTGCACGCGCAGCCGGTGGAGGAACTCCGAGATGTACATGTTGCCGACCAGCCCGCTCAGCTCCCTCCAGAAGCGCAGGTCGTAGCCGATCAGCACTTCGAGCGAACCGCTCTGAGCGGCCCGACACGCCTCCTCGGCCCGACGGCGCACCGACACCAGCCTTTCGCCGGAGCCGGGCGCGATGCCGCGCTCGACGAGCCGCCGGAAGATCCCGTCCACGACGAGCGTACGGGCCTCGATCATCCCCCGGTAGTCGTCGACGGAGTACACCCGGACGCGGAAGCCCCGGTGCTGCACCAGCTCCAGCAGTCCTTGGGCCGAGAGGTCCACGAGTGCCTCGCGTACGGGCGTCGCGGAGACCTCGTACTGCTCGGCGATCTGCTTGACGGTGAACTCGGTCCCCGGCGGCAGGCGTCCCGCGAGCACCTCGTCACGCAGCGCGTCGGCGATCTGCTGGCGAAGTGTGTTGCGGGTGACAGCGCCGCTGCCTGGCATAGGGGTCCGTCTCCTCCGTAGAACTTCGGACACCTTAGGCCAGGCAGCGCGGCCGAAACCGATCGTGTGAGAGCCGTTATACGGCGGATGCCACCCCTTGCCCGGACGGACCCCGTCGTCGGGACGAGGTCCGCATCCGGGTGGTCACCCGCCGGTGGTGTGCCGGTCCGCGACCGTCAGCGCCTCGTCCAGCAGGGCGAGGCCCTCCTTCGCCTCGGCCTCCGTGATGGTGCAGGGCGGGACCACGTGCGTCCGGTTCATGTTGACGAACGGCCACAGGCCCGAGGCCTTGCAGGCCGCCGCGAATTCGGCCATCGGCGCGTTGTCCGCACCGGCCGCGTTGTACGGGACGAGCGGCTCGCGCGTCGACTTGTCCCGTACGAGTTCCACGGCCCAGAAGGCGCCCAGACCCCGGACCTCGCCGACCGAGGGGTGCCGCTCGGCGATCTCGGCGAGCGCGGGGCCGATCACGTTCTCCCCGAGGTGGGCGGCGTGCTCGACGACGCCCTCCTCCTCCATGGCGTTGATGGTGGCCACCGCGGCGGCGCAGGCCAGCGGGTGGCCCGAGTACGTCAGTCCGCCGGGGTAGGGCCGGGTGGCGAAGGTCTCGGCGATCGCGGCCGAGATGGCGACGCCGCCGAGCGGGACGTAGCCGCTGTTCACACCCTTGGCGAAGGTGATCAGGTCGGGCGTGACGTCCCAGTGTTCGGCGGCGAACCAGCGGCCCGTGCGCCCGAAGCCGGACATGACCTCGTCGAGGATGAAGACGATGCCGTGGCGGTCGCAGAGCTCGCGGACGCCGGCGAGGTAGCCGGGCGGCGGGGTCATGATGCCCGCGGTGCCGGGCACGCTCTCCAGGATGATCGCGGCGATGGTCGCCGGTCCCTCGAAGGCGATGGTGTCGGCGAGGTGCGCGAGCGCGCGCTCGCACTCCTCGGCCTCGGTGGTGGCGTGGAAGGGCGAGCGGTAGAGGTACGGGCCCCAGAAGTGCACGACGCCCGCGGCGGCGGTGTCGGAGGGCCAGCGGCGCGGGTCGCCGGTGAGGTTGATCGCGGCGGCGGTGGCTCCGTGGTAGGAGCGGTAGGTCGAGAGCACCTTGGCGCGGCCCGTGTGCAGACGGGCCATCCGTACGGCGTTCTCGACGGCCTCGGCGCCGCCGTTGGTGAAGAAGACCTTGTCCAGATCGCCCGGCGTGCGCTCGGCGATGAGGCGTGCGGCCTCGGAGCGGACGTCGACGGCGAAGCCGGGGGCGAGGGTGCAGAGCCGGGCGGCCTGCTCCTGAACGGCGGCGACGACCTTGGGGTGCTGGTGGCCGATGTTGGTGTTGACCAGCTGGGAGGAGAAGTCGAGGTAGCGCTTGCCGTCGTAGTCCCAGAAGTACGAGCCCTCGGCCCCGGCGACGGCGAGCGGGTCGATCAGGGCCTGGGCGGACCAGGAGTGGAAGACGTGGGCGCGGTCGGCGGCCTTGACGGCCGCGCCGTTGGCGCCGGTGGCGACGTGAGGGGTCATGCGGTCACGCTAAAAGTACGCAGGTGAGGAGGGATATCGGCGGATTGTATGGGGGTGGGGGCCGGGCCTCGGCAGTCTGTCGCCACCGGTCGCCGCCATTGACAGCACGCTGCCTTGATGACAGCCTGCTGTCATATCGGGGTGCGGCGACAGACCTACGAGGGCTCACAGAGCCGAGAGAGTTCCGAGAGCCCCGGACTGGAGGCCAGGACGATGAAGACGACATCGACGGCGGGCGCGGGGACGACCACGGGCGCCGACGCGGGCGCGGGGAGGAGCACGGGGGCGAGCGCGGCCGCGGAGACGACGCCGAGCAGGAGGACGACGGTCCACCTGGCGGTCTATGACACGTACGCGGACTGGGAGACCGGCCACACCACCGCCCACCTCACCCAGCGCGGCTACGCGGTCCGTACGGTCGGCCCCGCCACCGAGCGACCGGTCACCACCATGGGCGGCGTCCGCATCCAGCCCGACCTGGCCCTCGCGGACCTGGCCCCGCAGGACTCGGCGCTGCTGATCCTGACCGGCGCCTCCCTGTGGGACTCGGGCGACGAGCTGGCCCCCTTTACGGCCAAGGCCCGGGAGTTCCTGGCGGCGGGGGTCCCGGTCGCGGCGATCTGCGGAGCCACGGCGGGGCTGGCCCGGGCGGGGTTGCTGGACGGGTACGCCCACACCAGCGGCGCCTCCTTCTACCTGGCGCAGCAGCCCGGTTACGGCGGGGCCGAGCGGTACGTCGAGGCCGACGCCGTGACGGACGGCGACCTCATCACGGCGGGGCCGACGGAACCGGTGGCCTTCGCCCGGGAGGTCTTCGCCCGGCTGGGGGTCTACGAGCCGGAGGTGCTGGACGCGTGGTACCGCCTGTTCCACGACTCGGACGCGAGCGCCTACCCGGTGCTGATGGCCGCATCGGAGCGGGGCGATGCCTGAACCGCGCGGCGTGGCGGCCCTCTCCACCCGGGCCCGGCAGGACCTGCTGAGCCGTACCGCGCTCGGGATCTTCGGGTTGAACGGCCGCTTCCTCGCCCTCTCGGAGGAGCTGGCCCGGCCGGCCGGGCTGACCGCGGCGTGGTGGCAGGTGCTGGGCGCGGTGCTCGGGGAGCCGCTGCCGGTGGCGGGCATCGCCCGGGTCATGGGCATCACCCGGCAGAGCGTCCAGCGCGTCGCGGACCTGCTGGTGGCCAAGGGTCTGGCGGAGTACGTCCCGAACCCGGCCCACCGGCGTGCGAAGCTGCTGCGCCCGACGGAGGAGGGCCGCGCGGCGATCGCGCGCGTCGGCCCGTCCCACGCGGCCCTGGCGGACCGGCTGGCGGAGGCGCTGGGCGAGGAGGCCTTCGCGGAAACGGTCCACACCCTGGACCGCCTGGCCCAGGCCCTGGACACCCTGATGGGCTTCCCGGGGGAGGACCCGGCCGGGAGGTGAGTCGCTGCGGGCCGGGGCGTGCGGCCGGGTGGGGCGGGTGGCCGGCCGGGAGGGGGCCCGGTCGGGGTGTGCGGCCGGGTGGGGAGGGTGGCCGGGCCGGGAGGGTGACCGTCGGCGGCGAAGTCGGCCGCGCGCACTTCATCGCCGTGCACGGCGATGAGGCGTTCTCCGACGAGAGATCCGTCACCTCCTGCGCATCCTCGCCGACGGCGACCTCGTCGACAGTCCGGGGAACCCCTTCCCGGTATGAACTCCCCGCCTGGCGGCTGCCTCTCAGGTATGCCCTGTCATACCTGAGAGCCATGTCGAAAGGCGGCTCCGCAGCAGGACGCCGACGAGGCCCCTCAATTCCTAACTTCGAGACCGGAGACAGCGCGACGAGCGCCAACTCCTCTGGACCGAGTGAAGGAAGAGAGACCGCGATGAGCCGCCCCGAAGGTTTCGGCGAGGTAGAGGTACAGGACGCAGCCCGCCGCCCCCGCGGTCCCCGACGCGCCCGCGGCCGTCTTCGCCGCACCCTGCTGGCCGGCCTCGTCGCCGCGGCCGTCGTGGTCCCGGTCACCGCCGCCGCCTCCCCCGACGTCCCGGCCCCCGTGCCCGCGGCCGTCGCCGAGTGGGCTCCCGCCCCGTCCGTGTACGCCGCCCATCTGGCCAATCTCGCGCAGGCCGCCCGCATGGCGCAGGACGCGGGCCGTACGGGGCGTGCCGCGAAGCTCCGGGCCATGGAGGCCGGCGGGACGGCCCGGTTCCTCGCCTTCGACGGCCGCGGCCGGGGCCGGGCGGTCGAGGTGTTCGGAGATGTGGACACCGCCGACCGGATCAGCGTCCTGGTGCCCGGTTCCGATACGACACTGGACACCTACCAGAGGTTCCGTGCCGGGGCCCTCGCCCTGCAGCAGCGCCTCCAGGCCGAGCATCCGCGCTCCGCCGTGGTCGCCTGGCTCGGGTACGACACCCCCGGCACGGTCAGCACGACGGTCCTGAGCGCCGACCGCGCGGACCGGGCCGCCGGTGAACTGGGCCCGTTCCTGTCCCGGTTGCAGCAGCGCACCGCGCCGGACGCGCGACTCTCCCTGCTGTGCCACTCCTACGGATCGGTGGTCTGCGCCCGGACCCGGACCGGCCCGAAGGTCACCGACATGGCCCTGTTCGGCAGTCCGGGTACGGGCTCCGGGTCCGCCGCCGCCCTGCCGACCGGGGCCCGGGTCTGGGCCGGGCGGGGCGGCGCGGACTGGATCGGCCACGTGCCCCATGTGCGGCTCGGCGGGATCGGCTTCGGCACCGACCCGGTCGACCCGGCCTTCGGGGCGCGGGCGTTCGCCGCCGGCCCCGGCGGCCACAGCGACTACCTGAAGCCGGGCAGTCCGTCCCTCGACAGCCTGGCCCGCATCGTTCTCGGAACCGCCGCCACGGCCCCCCGCACCGGCACCGCCACCACTGCCCTCCGGGAGGTCCCCCGTGCGTAAGCTCCGCGCCCGCTGGTCCGTCCTCGCGGACCGGGTGGACACCGCCACTCCGGCCGGCCGTGACCGCACGGTGGACGCCCTGCGCGCCTTCGCCATCCTCGGGGTGGTGCTCGGCCACTGGCTGGTCACCGCCCTGACCACGGCCAACGGCGGTCTGAGCACCACCAGTCCGCTGGCGCACATGCCCTGGTTGGCACCGGTGTCCTGGGTGTTCCAGACGCTGTCCGTGTTCTTCCTGGTGGGGGGTCATGTCGCCGCCCGCGGCCACGCCTCGGCCCGGGAGCGCGGCGTGTCGTACGGGCTGTGGGTGGGGCAGCGGCTCTCGCGGCTGTTCCGGCCGGTCGCGGCCGTGCTCGCCCTGTGGGCCGTCGCGGCGGGCGGCATGCTGCTCGGCGGGGCGGAACTGGGCACCGTGCAGACGCTGCTCAAGCTCGTCCTGTCCCCCTTGTGGTTCCTCCTCGTGTTCACCGCGCTCACCGCCGCGACCCCGCTCGTGGCCCGGCTCCACCCCGTGTGGCCCCTGGCCGTGGTGGCCGCCGTGGACCTGGGGCGGTTCGGGCTCGGGGCGCCCGAGTGGATCGGCTGGATCAATGTGGCCGCAGGCTGGCTCGTCCCCTTCACCCTCGGTGCCGCCTGGTCGCGCGGGGCCTTCGCCCGGCGCACCCCGGCCGCGGTCCTGCTGGGCGGAGGAGTGGCCGCCACCGCCGCCCTGGTGGTGTGGGGCGGGTATCCGGCGTCGATGGTGGGTGTCCCCGGCGCCGCGGTGTCGAACCTGAACCCGCCGACGCTGGCGGCCGGGATGTTCGGCCTCGCCCAGTGCGGGCTGGCCCTGCTGCTGCGCGAGCCGCTGGCCGCGGCGATGCGCCGGCCCCGTGCCTGGGCCACGGTGGCGCTGGTGAACCTGTCCGCGATGACGATCTTCCTGTGGCACCAGACCGCGATGATGGCCGTCACCGCTGTCGGCCTGCTGGCTCCCGCCGACCTGCCGGGCCTGCACACCGTGCCCGATTCCCCCCAGTGGATAGCCACCCGGCTGCTGTGGCTGCCGCTCTTCGCCGCCGCACTGGCGGTGTGCTGGGCCGCGTTCCGTACGTACGAGCAGGCGCGTCGGCGCCCGGAGCGGATGACGCCGTCCCGGCCGGACGCGGCGACCGGCACCTTCCCCCGCCCCCGGGCGGCCTCCGACCTGGCGGTCCGCCATGCCTAGGGTGGACGACGTGACCGTGACCGAGGAGAGCGCACACCCCGCCGTGCCCGCAGCCGGGGCCGCCCGACGCCCCCTGGCCCGGGAGCTGTTGACCATTCGGCGGGACCCGCTGCCGCGGATGTCCCGGCCGCGGTGGCTGGCCTGGCTGCCGCACGTGGTGGTGGGGTACCTCGCGCTGTTCTTCGGGGTGCTCACGGTCTTCCAGCTCTCGGAGGTCTACGGGGTCACCGGTGACACGGCCACGGCCTCGGTCCTGACCGGTGCGGCCGTCCTGCTCGCGCTGTTCCGTCCGATCGCCGCCTGGTGGCTCTCCCTGGCAGCGGCGGGGCTGGCCGCCTGGCAGATCTACGACCACATGGGCCAGGGCCAGATATGGCCCTGGATGCCGGGCAGCCTCTTCCCCTTCTCGACGGTGCTGCTGCTGGTCGCCCTGCGCGTGCCGCCCAGGGTGACCGTCGCCGTCGTGGGCATTTCCATCGTCCTCAGCGGCACGGCCGATGTCCTGTGGCATCCGGACGGCTCATCGACCAGTACCCCGGCGGCCGCCCTGCTCTTCGGCTTCGCCGGCCTCCTCGGCTATGCACTGCGCGCCACCCGGCTGGCCCGCACGAAGCTCGTCGAGCAGGAGACGCTCACCGAGGAGGAGCGGGCCCAGCGCACCCTGCTGGAGGAGCGCAGCCGGATCGCCCGCGAGCTGCACGACGTCGTCGCCCACCACATGTCGGTGATCTCCATCCAGTCGCAGGTCGCCCCGCACCTGGTGGAGAACCCGTCCGAGGAGCTCAAGGAGAATCTGGCCGGCATCCGGGAGAACGCCCTGGAAGCCCTCACCGAACTGCGCCGGGTGCTGGGCGTACTGCGCTCCGAGGACCCCGGGGATCCCGCCCATCCCCACCATCCGCAGCCCACCCTCGCCGAGCTCGACGGCCTCGTGGACAACGTCCGCAGCGCCGGGCTCGACGTCACCACCGAGATCGCGGGCATCCGGCGGCCGCTCGCCCCGGGCGTCGAGCTCACCGCGTACCGGATCGTCCAGGAGGCGCTGAGCAACTGCCTGCGTCACGCGCCCGGTTCCCGGGTGGAGGTCGGGATCGCGTACGGGCCGCGTGAGCTGCACCTGTGCATCGCCAACACCGCCCCGACCCGGCCCGCCCCGCCCTCGCCCGGAGCGGGGCACGGGCTGCTGGGGATGCGCGAGCGGGCGGGCATGCTGGGGGGCGAGTTGGCCGCCGGCCCGTGCCCTGGCGGCGGGTACGAGGTGAGCGCCGTACTCCCGATGGATCCCCAGCCGAAGACCAAGACCGAAGAGGACGCATGAGCACTCCGGCCGACCCGATCAGGGTGATGATCGCCGACGACCAGATGATGGTCCGGCAGGGTTTCACCGTCCTCCTCAATGCCCAGCCCGACATCGAGGTCGTCGGCCACGCCGTGGATGGCGCCGACGCGGTGGTGCGAGCCGGTGAACTGTGCCCGGACGTGGTCCTGATGGACATCCGCATGCCCGGGATGGGCGGTATCGAGGCCACCTCCGTCATCACCGGCGAACCCGGCGCCACCGTCAAGGTGCTGGTGCTGACGACGTTCGACCTCGACGAGTACGTGTACGAGGCGCTGCGCGCCGGGGCCTCCGGGTTCCTGCTCAAGGATGCTTCGGCGGACCAGCTCGCGGAAGCGGTCCGGGTGGTGGCCGCCGGGGAGGCGCTGCTGTCGCCGAACATCACCAAGCGGCTGATCACCGAGTTCTCCCGGATGGGCGCGCCTCGGGCGCCGTCGAAGGCGCGGCTGGGCGAACTGACCGAGCGGGAGACGGAGGTGCTGTCGCTGATCGCGCAGGGCCTGTCCAATGCGGAGATCGCCGGGCACCTGGTCGTGGCCGAGCAGACGGTGAAGACCCATGTGGGCCGGATCCTGGTGAAGCTGGGCCTGCGGGACCGCACACAGGCCGCGGTGTTCGCGTACGAGACGGGTCTGGTCCGCCCGGCGGGGTACTGAGGCCCGCGGGTAGTACCTGAGAGGGAGGCCGCGGAATCCCCTTCAGCGGCGACGCGGACGAGGGAGGCGGCGGCCTACGGTGTGGATATGACCGAGACCCCCGGGGCGACCCCCCGCACACCCGAGTTCCGGCTCGCTTCGGGCCTGTTCGAGAGCCTGCGCCAGGATCTGATCACGGACGCGTTCGCCTACCGGCCGCTGCCGCCGATCCGGACGGACGGGCCGCTGACGCGGCGGCTCCCCAAGCGGATACGGCCGCGCGCGGCGTACCTGCCGCATGCGGTCGTCTGCGCGATCGCGATGATCGTGGTACCGACCTCGGCGACCTCCGACGAGTATGTGTGGCCGCCCGCCGCCCTGATGCTCGGGCTGATCGCGGCCGTCCCGGTTCTGATGACCCTGGTGCGCCCCGTGGGGGCGTTCTGGTCGGCGCTGACGGCCACGCTGGTGCATGCGCTGGCCGCCCCCCATGCCTTCACCTGGCCGTGGTCGCCGGGCGCCTTCGTCTCCTGTCTCGCCGTGGTGACCATCGTGGCCCTGCGGACACGTCCCCGCACGGCTGCGTGGATGTGGCTGATCACGCTGGCGTTCGGGTTCCTCGTGCCCATCGTGGTGGGGCGCAGCCAGTCCGCCGATGTCGCGCCGATGGCCTTCTTCCTGACGTTGGCCCTGCTGGTGGTCACGGTCCGCAACACCCGTAAGGAGGCCGCACGGGAAGTCAGCGCCCAGCAGGAGGTGACCGCCGTCGAGCGGGATCGCCGCACCTTGCTGGAGGAGCGGACGACGATCGCCCGGGAGCTGCACGATGTGGTGGCCCACCACATGTCGGTGGTGGCGATCCAGGCGGAGGCCGCGCCTTACCGGGTGAAGAATCCGCCCGCCGAGCTGGAGGCCGCGTTCGCCACCATCAGGGAGAACGCGGTGGCGGCCCTGACGGAGCTGCGCCGGGTGCTGGGCGTGGTGCGGTCCGCGGACTACGAGGCCCCGGACGCCCCGCAGCCGACGCTGGCCTCCTTGGACGGGCTGCTGGCCAATGTGCGGGAGGCCGGTCTGCGCGTGGAGAAGACGGTGACGGGCGCGGTGCGGGAGCTGCCGCAGGGCGTGGAGCTGTCGGCGTACCGGATCATCCAGGAGGCCCTGAGCAACACCCTGCGCCATGCGCCGGGGGCCGCGGCTGGGGTGGAGGTCTCCTACGTCCTGGGCGGCCTGGGGATACGGGTCTTCAATGAGGCGGCGACCGGGGATGTGCGCCCCTCGCAGGGCGCGGGGCACGGGATCACTGGGATGCGCGAGCGGGTGGCCATGCTGGAAGGGGAGATGACGGCCGGGGCGACGGCGGCCGGCGGGTACGAGGTGGCGGTGTTCATACCGGTGCGGGGCCGGCAGGACGCGGCGACGGAGAGCGTGCGGGAGCCGGCATGACGATCAGGGTGTTGATCGTCGACGATCAGATGATGGTCCGCGAGGGGTTCTCCGTCCTGCTGAACGCGATGGACGGCATCGAGGTGGTGGGGGAGGCGGTGGACGGCCGCGAGGCCGTCGCCCGGGTGGCGGCGCTCCGGCCGGACGTGGTGCTGATGGACATCCGGATGCCCGTGATGAACGGCCTGGAGGCGACGCGGGAGATCGTCGCCGCGGCTGCGCTTCCCGGGGCGGCGGACACGAAGGTGCTGGTCCTGACGACCTTCGACCTCGACGAGTACGTGTACCAGGCGTTGCGGGCGGGGGCGTCCGGCTTCCTCCTCAAGGACGCCTCGGCCCGCCAACTGGCCGAAGGAGTCCGGGTGGTGGCCTCCGGCGAGGCGCTGCTGGCCCCGACGGTGACCAAGCGGCTGATCCTGGAGTTCTCGAAGCTGTCGGCCGCACCGAGGCTCGCGGACCCGGCAGGGATATCGGAGTTGACCGAGCGGGAGACGGAGGTGCTGGTGCTGATCGCGCAGGGGCTGTCCAATGCGGAGATAGCGGTCCGGCTCATCGTCGCGGAGTCGACGATCAAGACGCATGTCAGCCGCATCCTGGTGAAACTGGGCCTGCGGGACCGCACACAGGCGGCGGTCTTCGCCTACGAGACCCGGCTGGTGACCCCGGCGTAAGGGGAAGGGGGGACCGGGCGGCCTAGAGTGCGGGCATGGGCTTTGATCCGTGGGATGCCGCGTTCGTCGCCGACCCCTACCCCGCCTACCGGGAGTTGCGGGAGCAGGGCCGGGCCATCTGGTCCGAGGCCACCGGCCAGTGGCTGGTGCCGCACTACGCGGACGTGAGTGCACTGCTTCGGGACCGGCGGCTCGGGCGGACCTACTTGCACCGCTTCTCGCACGAGGAGTTCGGGCGGCAGGCGCCGCCGGTGGAACACGAGCCGTTCCATGTGCTCAACGGGAACGGCCTGCTGGACCTGGAGGACCCGGCGCACGGGCGGGTGCGGCGGCTGGTGTCGAAGGCGTTCACCCCGCGCACGGTGGAGCGGCTCGCGCCCGCCGTGGAGCGCCTCGCCGGGGAGCTGGTGGGCCGGCTCCTCGCGGACGGCGGCGGGGACCTGCTCAGCGCCGTGGCGGAGCCGCTTCCGGTGGCGGTGATCGCGGAGCTGCTGGGTGTGCCGGAGGCGGACCGGGGGCTGCTGCGGCCGTGGTCGGCGGCCATCTGCGGGATGTTCGAGCTGCGGCCCGACGGGGAGACGGCACGGCGGGCGGTCCGGGCGAGCGTGGAGTTCAGCGCCTACCTGCGGGAGCTGATCGCGGAACGCCGCAAGGAGCCCGGCGAGGATCTGATCTCCGCGCTGATCGCCGCGCACGACGAGGAGGGCAGGCTCAGCGAGCAGGAAATGATCTCCACCTGCGTGCTGCTGCTGAACGCCGGACACGAAGCCACCGTGAACACGACCGTCAACGGCTGGTGGGCGCTGTTCCGCCACCCGGAGCAGTTGGACGGCCTCCGCGCCCGTCCCGAAAACTTGTCCACAGCTGTGGATGAACTCATGCGCTTCGACACACCCCTCCAGATGTTCGAGCGCTGGGTCCTCGACGACATCGAGATCGGGGACACGGCCATCCCCCGCGGAGCCGAGGTCGCGCTGCTCTTCGGCTCCGCGAACCGCGATCCCGCACGCTTTGAGGACCCCGACCGACTGGACCTCGTACGGGCGGACAACCCCCACCTCAGCTTCGGGGCCGGGATCCACTACTGCCTGGGGGCGCCACTGGCCCGGCGCGAGCTGACGGCCTCGTTCGGGGCGCTCCTCGCAGCCTGGGTCCCGCCCCTGCGACTCGTCCGGGAGCCGCAGTGGCAGGACGGCTACGTGATCCGGGGCCTGCGGGAACTCCTGGTGGAGTTCTAGATCCAGGCGGGTCAGGGCGTCGCCGGCGCGGCCCCCGCCGCCCGGGGTGCTCCCTACGTCTGGGCGATCAGGTCGCGGCGGCGGAGGGCGGTCAGGCCGGCCGCCAGGAGGACTGCCGCCAGGAGGGTCAGGGTCACCGGCGGCGCCCAGGCCAGGGCTTCCGCCCGGCAGGAAGCTCATGCCCAGGTCGCGGCGGCCGGCCAGCGCGTACGCGGCCGCCACCTGCACCGCCACGGCCGCGGCGAACAGCAGGCCGGTGGCGCCGATGCCGAGTCCGAGGGCCGCCGCATCGACCGCGCCCCGCCCGGCGAGTCCGGCCGCCACCAGCAGGGCGGCCCCACCGTTGGCGGCCAGCGCCGCGAGCAGCGCGGCGGGCGCGGGGCACGCCGCCCCACCGCTCCCGCGCCGACCAATTCCTGACGGCCCGTCTCCTCTTCCTCGCGGGTGTGCCGGACCACGACGACCAGGCTCGTGATCCCGGCCAGCAGCCCGGCGAAGACCCCGCCCCGCCATGCGGTCAGCGCACCGATCGAGTCCCCGAACACCGGCCCGTACAGGGCGCGGAGCGAGCCGTTGGTGCTCATCGCGGCGAGGAGCGTGGCCCGTTCGGCGGTCGTCCCGTACGTCGATTCCAGTGCGGCGGGCAGACTGAGCACCGTCAGCGCCACGACCGTGATCCAGACCGGCAGCATGACGCGGTCCCGGCGCAGGGCGAGGCGCAGCAGCGTCCCGGTGCCGGCGAGTTGGTCCCTCATCGCGATGCGCCTGCCTCGCTCTGCGTGCCGCCGTCGCCGCCATGGCTCCCGCCGCCGTGGCCGTCGTCCGCGTAGTGCCACAGGAAGAGCTCCTCCAGCGAGGGCGGAGCCGAGGTCAGCGCGCGCACGCCGGAGCCGGCGAGCGAGCGCAGTACGGCGTCCAGCGTGTCCGTGTCGGCCTGGAGCCGCACCTTCCGCCCCTGCACCCGGAGGTCGTACACGCCCGGCAGCTGCGCGAGGCCGTTCGGCGGGCCGGCGAGCTCGGCGCTGATCGTCGTACGCGTCAGGTGCCGGAGCTCGGCCAGGGTGCCGGTCTCCACCGTGCGGCCCTTGCGGACGATGCTGACCCGGTCGCAGAGGGCCTCGACCTCGCTGAGGAGGTGCGAGCTGAGCAGCACCGTGCGCCCGGCGGCGCGGGCCTCGCCCACGCAGCGACGGAAGACCTCCTCCATCAGCGGGTCCAGGCCGGAGGTGGGTTCGTCGAGGATGAGCAGTTCGGCGTCGGAGGCGAACGCGGCGACCAAGGCGACCTTCTGACGGTTGCCCTTGGAGTACGTGCGCCCCTTCTTGGTCGGGTCGAGGTCGAACCGCTCGATCAGCTCGGCGCGGCGCGCGCGGTCGAGGCCGCCGCGCAGGCGCCCGTAGAGGTCGATGACCTCGCCGCCGGAGAGGTTGCGCCACAGGGTGACGTCGCCGGGGACGTAGGCGACGCGGCGGTGCAGCCGTACGGCGTCGGCCCAGGGGTCGCCGCCGAGGAGCAGAGCGGTCCCGGTGTCGGCGCGCAGCAGGCCGAGCAGGACGCGGATGGTGGTGGACTTGCCGGCCGCGTTGGGACCGAGCTCGCCGGGCAGCTGACCGAGGCGGGCATGCAGCGGATGGCGGCGCGCGTCTTCGCCCAGCTGCCGGCGAGCGACGACGGGGCTATGACCTCGGCCGAGCTGGGCGAGGCGCTGCAGATCAGCCCGGCGGCGGTGTCGGGGGCCGTGTCGTACCTGGCGCAGGTCAACATGGTCAGCCGGGAGCGCGAGCCCGGTTCCCGGCGGGACCGGTACGTGCTGCACGACGAGCTCTGGTACGAGACCTTCACCCGGCGGGACCAGGTCCTCAGCCTCTGGGAGTAGACCCTGCGCGAGGGCACGGCCGGTCTCGGCGCCCACACCCCGGCCGGGGCGCGGGTGGCGGAGACGGCGGCCTTCTTCGAGTTCATGCAGAAGGAACTGCTGGGCCTGATGGACCGTTGGCGCGCCCACCGCGCCACGCTGGACCTGTCCTGAGCCCCCGCGAAGCGACCCTGGCCGCCCCGTCAGCGCGGCAGCGGCAGGGTCAGGCTCCACGCCGCCCGGCGCAGGGTCCACGTGCGCCGGCGCACCGGGCCCACCACCACCGCGTCCGCCCGGTAGCGGAAGTCCGCGCCCGAGACCGTCACCGACTCCGCCCGCGCCCTGACCGCCGAGCCGCCCGCCCGCACGACCACCTCCACCAGCGCCTCCCCGGAGCCGCCCGCCGGTCTCGGGACCAGCGAGACGCCCTCCACCAGCCGGTCCACGTCCGCGAGCACCACCCCGTCCGCCTCCACCCGCAGCCGGTGGCCGACGGCGGGGACCGGCACCAGCGTCCGCACCAGGGAGCGGTACGCGCTCCACACCGACGGCCGCCCCGAAGCCCGCAGCCCGGATCCGGTCGGCGGAATGCGGATCCCGCCCAGCACCACCCCGTCGCTGTCGTCCACCAGCAGGTCGCACGCCCGGACGCACCCGTCCAGGACCGAGCGGGCCGCGGAGACCGCCGACAGGGGGACGCCCAGCGAACCGGCCAGCCCCAGCGACCCCGCGTGCCCCACCGGAACCAGCGAAACGGCCCCCTCGCCGAGCCCCCGCTCCCGGTGCAGCAGCCCCACGGCCCGCACCAGCGCCCGGTCGTCGCCCACGATCACCGGCCTGCGATGGCCCCGGCGGGCAAGCGCCCGCGCAAACTCCTCAGGCGAATCCGGGAGGCAGATTTTCGCCGCCGCCCCCGCCGACAGGACATCTTTCGCGATCCGCACGGACTCGCCGTCAAGACGGCGGGCGACCGGGTCGACGAGCACGAGCAGGCCGCCGACCGGCGCGCCCGCATGGCTCATGGTGGGCTCTGGAGCCGACACCTCGGTCCTTCCTCGGGTAGCATCTTTGTGCAAGAGGCCCTTGCGCTATTGCGCCAGGGCCTTCGTCTATTCCGGGGTACCGGTCCGACGGCTCAGCCTGCGGTGTACATCGTCGTACGCCCCCTGACCTTGGACATGCCCCATCCGGAAGAGGTGTACGCCTGTGCCCGCTCTTGTGCTGCTCGGAGCTCAGTGGGGTGACGAGGGCAAGGGAAAGGCCACCGACCTGCTCGGTGGATCCGTTGATTATGTGGTGCGCTACCAGGGCGGCAACAACGCCGGCCACACGGTCGTCGTAGGCGACCAGAAGTACGCGCTCCACCTCCTCCCTTCCGGCATCCTCTCCCCCGGATGCACCCCGGTCATCGGCAACGGCGTCGTCGTCGACCCGTCCGTACTCCTCTCCGAGCTGCGCGGGCTCAACGAGCGCGGCATCGACACGTCCAAGCTGCTGATCAGCGGAAACGCCCACTTGATCACGCCGTACAACGTCACCCTCGACAAGGTCGGCGAGCGCTTCCTCGGCAAGCGCAAGATCGGCACGACCGGCCGCGGCATCGGCCCGACGTACGCCGACAAGATCAACCGCATCGGCATCCGCGTCCAGGACCTCTACGACGAGTCGATCCTCCAGCAGAAGGTCGAAGCGGCGCTGGAGGGCAAGAACCAGCTCCTCGCCAAGCTCTACAACCGGCGAGCGATCGACGCCGCCGCGATCGTGGAGGAGATGCTCCAGTACGCGGAGCAGATCAAGCCTTACGTCGCCGACACCACCCTGATCCTCAACGACGCGCTCGACGAGGACAAGGTCGTGCTCTTCGAGGGCGGCCAGGGCACGCTGCTCGACGTCGACCACGGCACGTACCCCTTCGTCACCTCCTCGAACCCGACCGCGGGCGGCGCCTGCACCGGTACGGGCGTCGGCCCGACGAAGATCAGCCGCGTCATCGGCATCCTCAAGGCCTACACGACCCGCGTCGGCGCGGGCCCGTTCCCGACCGAGCTGTTCGACCAGGACGGCGAGGACCTGCGCCGCATCGGCGGCGAGCGCGGTGTGACCACCGGCCGCGACCGCCGCTGCGGCTGGTTCGACGCGCCGATCGCGCGCTACGCCACCCGCGTGAACGGCCTGACGGACTTCTTCCTCACCAAGCTGGACGTGCTGACCGGCTGGGAAGAGATCCCGGTCTGCGTCGCGTACGAGATCGACGGCAAGCGCGTCGAGGAGCTCCCCTACTCGCAGTCGGACTTCCACCACGCGAAGCCGATCTACGAGAACCTCCCCGGCTGGTCCGAGGACATCACCAAGGCCAAGACCTTCTCGGACCTCCCGAAGAACGCCCAGGCGTACGTGAAGGCCCTGGAGGAGATGTCAGGCGCCCCGATCTCCGCGATCGGCGTCGGCCCCGGCCGCACCGAGACGATCGAGATCAACTCGTTCCTCTAGCAGGACCACCCGGAGGGGCGGTGCGCAGGCTGCGCGCCGCCCCTCCGGCGTACCGTCAGCCGCCGAGCAGCGCGTCGATCGCATTCTTGATGCGGTCGGTCGACACTCCGCGGTTCACCGTGAGGTGCTCGAAGAGACTGGGCGCGAACGGCGCCAGCAGCAGGTGCGCCATGACCGCCGCGTCCGCCTGCGGACGGGTCTGCCGCACCAGCATCGTGACGTGCGTGTGCATGGTCAGGTACGCGCCGCTGCCGTAGCGGGCGCCCGGCGACGCGGCTTCGGCCGCGGCCATCACCGCGCGGTGCTCGACCAACCGCTCGGCCTGCGTGTGCAGGAACGCCCGCAGCCGCTCCTCCGGCGGCGCCTCGGGCCCCAAGGGCGGCGGCCCGCTCAGGAAGGCCTGCTGGAACCGCTTCTCGTCGTCGTCGAGCAGCGCGTAGAGCAGTCGGCTGACATCGCCGAACCGCCGGTAGACCGTGCCGACGCCCATCCCCGCGGCGTGCGCGACCGCGTTCATGCTGACGGCGTCCGGCCCCTGTTCGGCGACCAGCTGCGCCGCCGCGTCCAGGATCTTGCGCCGGTTGCGCGCGGCGTCCGCCCGCTCGGGCGGAGCCTGCCCCGCGACGGGGAGTTCGATGCGGCTCATGGACAGAGGCTACCGGACCCCCTTGCAAACCGGATTCTCATCCGCTTAACTCTCATTCAAACGGATAGCAATCCACTTAACGGAGGACTCCCATGAGCGCCAAGGTCGCAGTCATCTACTACTCGTCGACCGGCAACGTCCACGCCCTCGCGAGCGCGGTCGCCGAGGGCGCCGAGAAGGCGGGGGCCGAGGTCCGCCTGCGCCGGGTGCCCGAGCTCGCCCCCGACGCCGCCATCGACTCCAACCCCGCATGGCGCAAGCACGTCGAGGCCGCCAAGGAGATCGAGGTGGCCACGCTCGACGACCTCACCTGGGCCAACGCCTACGCCATCGGCTCCCCGACCCGCTACGGCAACATCGCGGGCCAGCTGAAGCAGTTCCTCGACACCACCGGTGGCCTCTGGCAGCAGGGCGCCCTCGCCGACAAGCCGGCCACCGGCTTCACCAGCGCGCACAACGCCCACGGCGGCAACGAGTCCACGCTGCTCGCCCTCTACAACACCTTCCACCACTGGGGCTCGGTCATCGTCGCCCCCGGCTTCACGAACCCGGCCGTCTTCAGCGCCGGCGGCAACCCGTACGGCACCTCGCACCCGGGCAGCAGCGGCGAGGTGACCGAGGAGACCCTGGCCGCCGCCCGCTACCAGGGCGAGCGCCTCGCGAAGTTCGCCGCCCGCCTCGCGGCCACGACCGACCTCACCTGACGGCCGGACCACCCGTCCCGCGGCACGCCCACGGGACGGGTCCCTTGCTCAGCCGAACTGGCCGGGCTGGTAGTCGCCCGCGGGCTGCTGGATGATGACGTTCATCCGGTTGAAGGCGTTGATGAGGGCTATCAGCGACACCAGAGCGGCAAGCTGCTCCTCGTCGTAGTACTTGGCAGCGTTCGCCCACGCCTCATCGGTCACGCCACCGGCCGCATCACCGAGCCGGGTCCCCTGCTCAGCCAGCTCCAACGCCGCCCGCTCGGCGTCGGTGAAGACCGTGGCTTCCCGCCACGCCGCCACCAGGTGCAGCCGCACCGAGGTCTCACCGGCCGCGGCCGCGTCCTTGGTGTGCATATCAAGACAGAAGCCACAGCCGTTGATCTGACTCGCGCGGATCTTCACGAGTTCCTGAGTCGCGAGCGGCAAGGCCGAGCCCTCCAGCGCCTTGCCCGCCGAAACGAAGTGCTTCAGGACCTTGCCGGCGGTGGGGCTGCCGAAGACGTTCAAACGGGCGTCCATGGTGTGCTCCTCTTGTCGATGGCTACACACACATGACCGAACAGCCCCGCGGAATGTGACAGCACAAAATGTGACCTGCGCCACTCCCTGACCACCGCCCGCAGACGCCGGCCCCGGGGTGCACGCAGCGATCGGATGCGCCGGGAGCGAGCACGGTCGATAAGGAAGGAGCGAACGGCCACCACCGACAGGCTGTCGCCCCGCCCACCCCCTCCCCACCTCCCCCGGTGGAAGGGGGTTCCTCCCTGATGCCGGGTGCGCGTCTACGGGTCAGCGCGCCGCCCAGGCGGCGAAGTCGGCCCAGGCGGTGGGGGCCACCGCGAAGGCCGGGCCGAGGTTCTTGGAGTCCCGCACGTGCACGGCGTGCGGGCACGAAGCCACCTCGACGCAGGCGCCCCCGGCGTCGCTGCTGTAGCTCGACTTGTGCCAGTCGTAGGCCACCTCGACGCAGTCGCCGCCACCGCTGTCGCTGTAGCTCGACTTGAACCACCGCAGGGTGCTGGTGCTCATTTCCGCTCTCCCGCCAACCGCTCGATGAGACAAAGGGATTCATCGGGACTCAGTGCCTGTGCGCGGATCTTCGCATACCGCTGGAAGAGCCGGGACACCTTGGCACGGTTACTCACGAGGATGCCCTCGTCCTCGATCTCCAGGTAGACGACGTGGTCGTGGTCCTCGGTCTCCACCAGCTTCATCGGGCCGCGGTCGCCCGCATAGCTGCCCTTCAGACCGCGGTCCCGGGGCAGGACCTGCACAGTCACGTTGTCGCGCTGTCCGTCCTTGACCAGCGAGAGCAGTTGGCCGCGCATGACGTCCCAGTCACCGAATGGGCGCGTGAGGACGCCTTCCTCGATGATCAGCTCGATCATCGCCGTCGGGTCGCGGTCGAAGAGCTTCTTGCGGGCCAACCGGGCCTCCACCAGCTCCTCCGCCTTGGCCTCCGGGACAGGCGGATAACCGCCCTTGATCAGGGCACGCGCGTACTCCTCGGTCTGGAAGAGTCCGTCCACGATCAGCGTTGCATACGACGAGATCATGTGAGCCGAAGCTTCCATCTTCGAGAAGTTCCGGAAGCGCACCGGGTACTTCTCCATCAGGACGTACTTGCGCGCCACTTCGAAGATCCCGCGCCCGTCCCCGACCCCCTCTTCCAGGCGTTCCAGCATCTGGTCGCTCGGCGGCTGCGCCCCGGTCTCCACGGCACTGACGGCCGAGCCGGTGTACTGGATGAGGCCGCCCAGGTCCTCCTGGGTCAGGCCCTTCTCCAGCCGCACGATGCGGGCGATCTCGGCGATGAGGGACGTCGCGTGCCGTACGTCCTCCTCCTTGCCCCTGTCCTTGTTGCCGTCTGCCCTGGGCAATGCGAACACCCCCGAACTCAAACGAACTCAAACGGTCTCAACCACAAAGCAGCCCCGTCCCAGAGTTCTGAACGCTCAAGTCCGGGCTATGGAAAACGCTAGACCCGGCCCCTCAGACTCGTCTCATGAACACAGAAAGTCACGGGCCGCACACGCTCAACTCCCCCACTCCCAGCTGGGTTCCAGCCACCGGCATCGGATTCCGCAAGGCAGGAGTGCTATTTGACGCCGTACGTGTGGACGGTGACATGGGGCGGGATCTCGCCGACCTCCTCGTCACGCTCACTGGCGGTGACCCCGGGCCGATCGTCGTACAGGCCAACGGGCGGCGGCCCGTGTACTTCCTCGTGGCCGTCGGGAGCGCCGCGTACCGCGTCTGGCCCGCCGGGTTCACCCGGCTCAGCTCCGGGCCGCGGCGGACCACCTACATCCCCGTCCCGGCGCGGGACGGCGCCTGGCCCCTGGCCTGGCGGTGTCCGCCCACCGCCGAGGGCCGCTTCGTACACGCCCTGCTCCTCTACCGGGCCGCCGGGCTCTACCAGGCCAGCTGCGAGATCTCCTCCGCCACCACCGCACAGGCGTCCGCCGCCGGGTCGATCAGCGGGAAGTGACCGACGCCGTCGAGCAGGGTCAGGCCCACCGTCTCCCCGGCCTTGGCCGCCGCGGCCACGTACGACTCCGCGACCCTCGCCGGGACCACGATGTCCTCCCGCCCGTGCACCACCGCCGTCGCGATGCCGGTCGGCAGCAGGGCCGCCGGGTCCGCGTACGGCGCCCGCTGCGCCCAGTGCTCCTGCCCGCCCAGCAGCTGCGCCGACGCACCCCCGCACACACCCAGCTCCTCCGCCACCTCGAAGTCCGAGATGGGGGCCAGCGCCACCACGCCGCGCAGCAGCGGCGGGGAAGGCAGCCTCCAGCCGGCCGGGGCGTCCGCAGGGAGGACGTGCCGGGCGGCCGCCCACAGCGCGAGCTGACCGCCCGCCGAGTGGCCGGTGAGCACCGTACGGCGCACATCGGCCTGCGGGAGGGCCGCCGAGGCGAGCTTCGGGAGGGCGTCCATCGCCGCGGCGACGTCGTCGAAGGTTTCCGGCCACCGGCCGGCCACCGGACCCCCGGTGCCCTGCTGCGGTACCGAACGGCCGCGCCTGTACTCGACATTGGCCACCGCGAAACCACGGCGGGCCAGGAAGTCCACCAGCGGCGTCACGTGTTGCCGGTCGTACGGGGCGCGCCATGCGCCGCCGTGCAGGACCGCGACCAGCGGGGCGGATCCGGTCGCCGGCTCCGTCCGCGGCGCGTAGAAGTCGATCACCTGGTCCGGGTGCTCCCCGTACGCCGCAGTCGCGTCCGGGGGGACCGGCGGGTGGGCGAAGGCCGAGGCGGCCTCAGCGGCGTCCCGTTCGACTGCGGGGTCCGTCATCGGCTCAACCTCTCGGTAACGCGTGGGACTGGTGGTCCGGCAGAGCGGGACCGTACCAGGCTGGAACAGGACGTTCCGTGAGAGGTCCCGCCTGTGGCCGGAAAGTGCGGAGGCGGACGGGAGCCACAGCCCCGCCCGCCCCTGTGAGGTGACGTTTCACCCCGCCGTCACCCGAAAATGTGACCCAGTGTCCGGGCCGCCCGCTCCGCGTCGGCAAAACCGACGTACAGCGGCGTGAAGCCGAAGCGGAGGACGTCCGGGGCCCGGAAGTCCCCGATCACGCCACGGGCGATCAGCTCGTCCATCACCTCGCGGGCGTTCTCGGTGCGCAGCGAGACCTGGCTGCCGCGCCGCTCGTGCTCCACCGGCGTGACCGATTCGACCCGGCCGGCCGGCACGTACGCCGCCACGCACTCCAGGAAGAAGTCCGTCAGGGCCAGCGACTTGGCCCGTACGTCTTCCACCGCCACCCCGTCCCAGGCGTCGAGGGCCGCCTCCAGGGCCAGCATGGACAGGATGTCCGGGGTGCCGACCCGGCCGCGGACGGCGCCCTGCGCCGGCGCGTAGTCCGAGGTCATCGCGAAGGGGTCCGCGTGGCCGTTCCAGCCCGGGAGGGGGGAGTCGAAGGCGGCCTGGTGGCGTTCGGCGATGTAGAGGTACGCCGGTGAGCCGGGTCCGCCGTTGAGGTACTTGTACGTACAGCCGACCGCGAGGTCCACGCCGTGCGCGTCCAGGCCGACGGGCAGGGCACCGCCGGAATGGCACAGGTCCCAGACGATCAGGGCCCCCGCCGCGTGCGCCGCAGCCGTCAGGGCCGGGAGGTCGTGGAGGCGGCCGGTGCGGTAGTCGACGTGGTTGAGGAGGACGACGGCGGTGTCCGGGCCGATCGCCCCCGCGGCCTGCGAGGGGTCGACCGGCGTGACGGTCAGGCCGGTCATCCGGGCGGCGGACGCGGCGATGTAGCCGTCCGTCGGGAAGGTGGACGCATCGACGAGCAGCTGCGTCCGGCCGGGCCGGGCCAGGCGGGCGGCGCCGACCAGGGCCTTGAAGAGGTTGACGCTGGTCGAGTCGCCGACGACCACCTGGCCGGGGGCCGCGCCGACCAGCGGGGCTATCTTGTCGCCGATCCGCTCGGGGGCGGTCCACCAGGTGCCGGTGCTCCAGGAGCGGATGAGCTCGCCGCCCCACTCGTGGGCGACGACCTCGGCCACGCGCTGCGCGACGCCCTGCGGGAGGGCACCGAGGGAGTTGCCGTCCAGGTAGACGACCCCGTCGGGGAGGGTGAAGCGGTCGCGGAGCCCGGCCAGGCCGTCTGCGGCGTCCAGTTCGGAGGCCCGGGCCTCCAGGCCGGTCATCGCGGCGGTCCGGGCCGCCGCTCCGGCCGCCCCGGTCACCGTGCTCATCGTGGTCATCGCGGTCTCAGACATGGCTGCGCGCCGTCCACAGCTCCGGGAAGACGTTCTTCGTGGCGCGCTTCTCCAGCCAGGTCACCCCGGCCGAACCGCCCGTGCCCGTCTTCGCGCCCATCGCCCGGCGCGTGGCGACCAGGTGGTCGTTGCGCCAGCGCCACACGAGCTCCGCGACGTCCGTGAGGACCTCGCCGAGGCGGTGCAGGTCGTGCTGCGCGTCCGGGTCCGCGTACAGAGCGGTCCACACGGCCTCCACCTCCGGCGAAGGCTCGTAGCGCTGGGAGAGGTCGCGGTCCAGGACCGACGCCGGGACCGGCAGGCCGCGCCGGGCCAGCAGGCGCAGGACCTCGTCGTACAGGCTCGGCTCGTACAGGGCCTTCTCCAGCTCCGCGTGGACGCGCGGGGCGCCGCGGTGCGGGACCAGCATGGAGGCCGACTTGTCGCCGAGCAGGAACTCCATGCGGCGGTACATCGCCGACTGGAATCCGGATCCCTCGCCGAGGGCGGACCGGTAGGAGTTGAACTGGGCGGGGGTGAGCTGGGCCAGGGGGCGCCAGGAGGCGTTGAGGGCTTCCAGTTCGCGGAGGGATCGTTTCAGCGCGTCCATCGCAACGGGGACGCGGTCCTCGCGGAGGGCCTTCGCGGCCGTCTCCCACTCGTGGACGATGACCGTGAACCACAGCTCCATGACCTGGGTCGTCACCAGGAAGACCATTTCGCCCGGATCGTCCGAGCGCAGGTGCTGGAGGTGGGTGAGGACGTCCGCCTGGACGTAGTCCTCGTACGGGGTCGTGCCGTCGAAGTCGAGGTTCGGGGTGTCCGAACCGGCTCCGGAGGCATCAAGGGTGTTCGACATCGCTGTCTCCTCGACACGTGCTTCCGGGTAGCGGTCCGCTCCTTCCGATGGGTGAGTGGAGCCCCGGTCCCCTGCCCGCATCATAGGACCGGTTCCCGGGCCGCCTCCAATGGGAGGTGACCGGGGTCACATGCCTTTTCGGCCACGCGGGCAGGCTCCCGGGCAGGCCGGGACCCGTGCGGGCCCCGGCCGTACGGCCGGAATTCCGGCTCAGGCGCTGTTGAGCGGCCGCTCAGGCGCCGTTCGAGCGGCCGCTCAGGCGCCGAGGGCGTCCGCCGCCGTCGCGGACGAATCGCGCAGGAAGGTCGAGCAGCGCTCGTACTCCTCCTTCTCGCCGATGGCCTCGGCGGCGCGGGACAGCGCGTACAGGGCGCGCAGGAAACCGCGGTTGGGCTCGTGCTCCCACGGCACCGGGCCGTGGCCCTTCCAGCCGGCGCGGCGCAGGGCGTCGAGGCCGCGGTGGTAGCCGGTGCGGGCGTACGCGTACGACTCGATCGTGCGGCCGGCTGCGAACGCCTCGTCGGCGAGGGTCGCCCAGGCGAGTGAGGAGGTGGGGTGCGCGGCGGCCACCTCGACGGCGGGCGTGCCCGCGGCGAGGGCCTCGCGGCCGGGCTCGTCGGGGAGGTGGGTGGGGGCGGGGCCCCCGAGCAGGTTCTCGTGAATGGACATGGATCAAGTCTGGGGCATCCGGGCGACGGGCCGCAGGCAGCAGGGCCCGCAAGCAGCCCGGCCCGCGGGCAGCCCGGCCCGCAGGCAGCCCGAGCTGCCGGTAGCCCGGCCCCTCCCCCCGTCGGGCGGTTGCCCGACGAGGTGGTGGTCCCACCACCCCGGCGGCTGCGGTGGGCGGGGGGTGGTGGTCGCCCCACCACCGGTCGGCCCAGCCGTGTGCCCGGCGCACCTCCCCCGGAAGGGGGCCGCGGGCGGACGGTAGGAGGGCCATCGACGAAGGGGGAGTCGTGAACGCCACCACCATCACCAGCCCGCACCGGAGCGTCCGCCCGCGACGGGACCGCGCTGCCGGGGCCGCCGGCGGCGCCGGTCCCATCGGTGCCGTCGAGGCGGCCGAGGAGCTGTGCTCGGCGGTGTTCACCTCCCTGCGGCGCCGGGACCAGCGGGAACGCGGGCGGCAGTACGTCCGCGGGCTGCTCGCCGCACAGGGCCGCAAGTCGATCCGCAACATCGCGCAGCAGACCGGGCCGGGCGACGCGGCCCTGGAGCAGAGCCTGCACCACTTCATCGCCGCCTCCACCTGGGACTGGCGGCCGATCCGGGCGGCGCTGTCGCAGTACCTGGGGCAGTCGGCCCCGCTCAACGCCTGGGTGGCGCAGCCGATGGCCATCCCCAAGGGCGGGGAGCACTCCGTGGGGGCCGGGCACCGCTTCGATCCGCACCGCGGTCAGATGTTCCGCGGCCAGCAGGCGTTCGGGATGTGGTTCACCTCGGCCGGGGTGGTCACGCCGGTGGGGTGGCGGCTGTTCGGCCTGGGCGAGGAGGAGTCGTACGAGGGCTGCGCCGTCACCGGCGTGCTGGACACGGTGCGGGCGTCGGGGATGCCGACGCGGCCGGTGGTGCTGGACATCCGCGACATCGCGACGCGGGCGACGCTGAACCGCTTCGCGGAGGCCCGGGTGCCGGTGGTCGGGCGGATCAGCCCGGAGGCGCGGCTGCTGGTGACGGACCCCCGGCTGCCGGGCTTCGGCGCGGGGACGCTGGCGGCCCGGGACGTCCTGCAGAACGTGCGGGGGTTGCGGATGCCGGTGGAATGGGCCGACCCGGACCAGCCCGGCGGGCGGCGCACGTCGCTGGTGGCCGCGGTGCGGGTGATGGTGCCGGATCCGGCGCCGGGGCGGCGGCGCGAGGTGCTGCTGTTCGGCGAGTGGGAGGCGGCTCGGCGGCTGCCGACGCAGGTGTGGGTCACGGACATGGTGCGGACGGAGCCGGGGGCGCTGGTGCGGATGACCAAGACGGCGCACCGGGTGTCCGCGGCGGCGGGGGCGAGCGTCCAGGAGGTGGGGCTGCGTGACTTCTCCGGTCGGTCCCTGCCCGGGTGGCACCGCCACGTGACGCTGGCCTCGGTGGCCCATGCGGCGCGCTGCCTGGGGGCCGCGGCAACCCCGGCTCCTGCGGCCGCCCCGCTCGCACCGGTAGCCCCGGGCGCCCCACTCGCCCCGGTCGCCCCGGTCGGGCCCGCGGCCGGGCGCTTGGTGGTCCGGCGCCCCGCAGCCGCGGGGCGGGCCCGTGCGGGGGCCCTGGCGCCGGCCCACTGAGCCGGGTCCCGGCCGAAGCGCGCCCCCGAAAAGATGCCCACGAGTAGGTTTCCGGGGCCCGCGAGTCGGTTTCAGCAGGTGCAGGTGCAGGGGCCCGTGGGATGGAGCGCCCGGGCCCCGCGGGCGGGTGCCGTGTCGAGGCGGACGGCCACGGCCGGGACCACCAGGCTCGGCATCACGCTCGTGTAGAGCGCAGACACCTCCCGGTCCAGGTCCAGGCCCAGCGTGTGCGACATGACGTTCAGGCCGGCGAACGCGCCCACCACCGTCCGCGCCGGCTCCCGCGGATCCACGTGCGGCAGCAGTTCCCCGCGGGCCTTCGCCTCCACCAGCAGCGGCGTGTGCAGGTCGATCCAGCCCTGGTAGGGCGCAGCCCGGTCCAGACCTCGGTTCCGGCCGTTCTCCAAGGTCAGGCGGGCGCTGCCGCGCATCAGCACGTCGTGCTGGAGGCGGTGCGAGAAGATCATGCCGATGTCCACGAACTCCTGCGCCTTGAACTCCTGCGGCAGGAACACCGGCTCCACGCCGACCTGGGCGTCGATCACGGCCTGCGCCAGATCGTCCTTGGAGTCGTAGTGGAAGTAGAGCGCGCCCTTGGTGACCCGGGCGAGCCGCGCGATGTCCGTCAGCTTGGCCGCGTCGAAGCCCCGCTCCTCGAACACCGCCGCGGCGGCTTCCAGGATCGCCCGACGGGTGCGCACCGCCCTGTCCTGCATGATCCGGCCCTTCCAAAAAAATACCCGTGGGTATGCTAGCCTTCCGGGACAGCAGAGGCCGCCTCCGGGGGGAACGGGGGACACCCCGGAGGGCCGGTCCGGATACGACGAAGGGCCCGGTGCGCCGCCTCAGGACGGGGTACCGGGCCCTTCGCTGCTCGGCCTACGGCAGCCTGCAGGGTCCTACTTGAGCTTCGTGCCCGTGGAGCGCAGGTTCGCGCAGGCCTCGGTCACACGCTGGGCCATGCTCGCCTCGGCCAGCTTGCCCCAGGTGCGCGGGTCGTAGGTGGACTTCTTGCCGACCTCGCCGTCGACCTTCAGCACGCCGTCGTAGTTGCGGAACATGTGGTCCGCGACCGGGCGGGTGAAGGCGTACTGGGTGTCGGTGTCGAGGTTCATCTTCACGACGCCGTTCTCCAGCGCGGTGGCGATCTCCTGCTCGCTGGAGCCGGAGCCGCCGTGGAAGACGAAGTCGAACGGGGAGGGCTTGCCGAACCGCTCGGCGACGCCCGCCTGGAGGTCCTTCAGCAGCTCCGGACGCAGGACGACGTTGCCCGGCTTGTAGACGCCGTGCACGTTGCCGAACGAGGCGGCCAGCAGGTAGCGGCCCTTCTCGCCCAGGCCCAGGGCCTCGGCGGTGCGGATCGCGTCCTCGACGGTGGTGTAGAGCTCGTCGTTGATCTCGTGGCTGACGCCGTCCTCCTCACCGCCGGTCGGGGTGATCTCGACCTCAAGGATGATCTTCGCGGCGGCGGCCTTCGCGAGCAGCTCCTGGCCGATGGCCAGGTTGTCCGCGAGGGTCTCGGCGGAGCCGTCCCACATGTGCGACTGGAAGAGGGGGTTCTGACCCTTGGCCACGCGCTCGGCGGAGATGTCGAGCAGCGGGCGGACGTAGCCGTCCAGCTTGTCCTTGGGGCAGTGGTCGGTGTGCAGGGCGACGGTGATGTCGTACTTCGCCGCCACGACGTGCGCGAACTCGGCCAGGGCGACCGCGCCGGTGACCATGTCCTTGCTGTACTGGCCACCCAGGAACTCCGCACCACCGGTGGAGATCTGGATGATGCCGTCGCTCTCGGCCTCCGCGAAGCCGCGCAGTGCAGCGTGCAGGGTCTGGGACGAGGTCACGTTGATCGCCGGGTAGGCGAACTTGCCTGCCTTCGCCCGGTCCAGCATCTCGTTGTAGACCTCGGGGGTTGCGATGGGCATCTGTCCGCTCCTTGGATGTGCGGGGAGTGTGCGATTGCTGGCCCTGACCTGGGGGCGACGTTGCCGTCGCGCCTATCTTTCCAGACTCGACGGGACAGTCGACCCGCACCGGGTGGAGCGTTTCACGTGAAACATTCCCCCCGGCCGAGACAGACGGGAAAAGACCAGGTCAGCGCGTACGCAGAGAGTTCCGGGCCCCCCGGCCCCGGCGTCTCGCCCCGTGGACGCGGCCCTCGGACTAGGCCAGCCCGAGGTCTCCCAGCCGGTAGCCGGTGAGGTAGGGGAGACCGGCCTCGGCGATGGCGTCCGAGGCCCCGCGGTCCACGATCGTGGCGACGGCGACGACCTCGCCGCCGGCCTCGCGGACGGCCTCGACGGCGGTCAGCGGGGAGCCGCCGGTGGTCGAGGTGTCCTCGACCACCAGGCAGCGCTTGCCCTTCACGTCGGTGCCCTCGATACGGCGCTGCATGCCGTGGGCCTTCTGCGCCTTGCGCACGACGAAGGCGTCCAGGCGCTCACCGCGCGCGGCGGACGCGTGCAGCATCGAGGTGGCGACCGGGTCGGCGCCCAGGGTCAGGCCGCCGACGCAGTCGTAGTCGAGGTCGGCGGTGAGGTCGAGCATGACCTGCCCGACCAGCGGGGCGGCCTCACCGTCGAGGGTGATCCGGCGGAGGTCGATGTAGTAGTCGGCCTCCTTGCCGGAGGAGAGCGTCACCTTGCCGTGCACGACGGCCTTGTCCTTGATCTGCTGCAGAAGCGCATCGCGTACGTCAGTCATGGCTCCGAGCTTAATTGCGCTCTAGGAGAGCCGGCGCCAGGTCCAGGTCGTGGAGATCTCCAGCGGGTCCACGGGGGTGACCAGCTGCGGGAGGGTGTTCAGGCCGTTGGGCGGGCCGGACTGCGGCTCGACGCAGACGGCCTCGGGCTGCTCGTCGTAGACGACCACCCATTCGGCCCGGCTTGTGACCTTCAGCTCCAGCGCGCCGGGCCAGGTGAGCGTGACGTCGACGCCGTCCGGCATGCCGAAGCAGTCGTCCCAGGGGCCGGGAAGGGGCTCGATGCGGCGTCCGGTGGGCAGGTGGTCGCTGCCGCGCTCCTCCTGCCAGGCCGGGGCGAAGTCCACGCGTACGTCCTCGCCCGTGCCGGTACCCGCACCGAGGTTGCGGCGGAACCAGGGGTGCCAGCCCGCCTGGGCGGGGAAGGAGTCGCCGTACGTCTCCACCCCCAGGGTGAGGGTGAGCGAGTTCGCGTCCAGCGCGACGAGCTGGGTGACCCGGCCGGGGTACGGCCAGGGCTCGGTGAGGTCGTACGTGAACGCCGCCTCGGTGGCGCCGGCCCGAGCCCGGCGCCAGGGCGCGTCCCGGCCGAAGCCGTGGATGGCGTGCGGCGGCTGGTTGATCGGCAGCTGGTGGACGGCGGCCCCGTCGCGGAACTGCCCGTGCGCGGTGCGGCCGCACCACGGGACCATCGGAAAGCACCCGTAGCGTGGGCCTTGGCGCAGCAGCTCCGTCCCGTCGATGCGCAGACTGCTGATCCGGCAGCCGTTCTCCTGGTCGACGGTCACCTCGGCGCCCCCGGCGCTCAGTTGCGTACTCATGCAGCCGAGCCTAGGCGGTGCCCTGCCGACGGGTCAGCGCCGGCGGCGCAGGGCGCGGCCGAAGACGACGGCCGAGGCCAGGGCGAGGGCGGCCGCCGGGGCGATCCAGCGCAGGCTCGCTCCGGCCGTTCCCGCGGACGGGGCGGGGACCGGGGCGTAGCGGCCGCGCGGGGGCGCGTGGTCGACCTCCTCGGCGCTGCGGCCGATCATGGTGCGGCGGGCGTGGGCGGCCTCGGCGGGGGGCTGGGCGGAGCCACCGAGCTCGTCGAGCTCCCCGAAATCGCTGAGCTCTCCGAAATCGCCCTCCAGGAAGGGGTCCAGGGAGCGCTCCGCGGCCGGGTCCAGTGGTGCGGACGGGTCCAGGGACGGGGGCGGGACCTCCGTGTCGAAGACGGAGGCCGTGACCTCGCCCGTGTCGTCCTCCGCGGCATCCGAGGCATCCGCGTGCCCCGAAGCCTGCTCGGCCTGCTCGGCCTCCTCGGCCTGCGCGATCACGTCCGTCACCGGCTCCGCCGCCGTGGCCACCACCGCCAGCTGCTGCGCGGCCCGGTCCAGCAGCCGCTGGGCGGCCGTCGCGGTGGCCTCCGGTGCGAAGGCGGCGGCGCGCCCGTCGGCCGCGGCCTCGGCGGTGAACTCCAGCCGGGTCCCGCCGTCCACCGGCGCCAGGCGCAGCCCGAGCGACAGCTTGACCGTCCCGCTGCCCCGGATCTCCGTGCCCTCACCGGCCACCACGAAGTGATCGGGCTCCCGTTCGGCGATGCTCAGCGCCCCGCGGTAGGTGACGGTGTGCCCGCCGACCCGCAGTCTCAGCCGGCCCGCCAGGGCGCCGGACGCGGCGTCGGCGTCCTGCTGGAGGCCGGGGACGCAGCGGGCCACCCGGGCGGGGTCGCGCAGCACGGCGCGGAGGTCGTCTGCCGGTACCGGAACGAACACCTGATGCTCCATGCGGTCGAGCCTACCGACGTGAGCCCCTCCCGTACGCGGTCCGGCACCGACCAATCCCGCGATCCCGCGGCTCAGGAATACCGGGGGTGCGGAAGCGTGGACGGCAGGACTCCGGCCGGCCGTGCCCGTTCCGCGTCGCGCGCCGCGTCCTGGAGGGACCGGGTGGACAGGGAGCGCAGCCCGGGCGTGTTGTGGTCCACCCGCAGCTCCGGGACCCGGTCCCGGCCGGCCAGGACGAAGCCCCAGTCCAGCGGCTGCGCCCCGGTCGCGCCGGGGCTGCGGCGGTCCGGGCCCGCGGCGAAGCCCGAGAGCCGGCCGCCCGCGCTGTAGGGGGAGGTCCTCAGGCCGGCCGCGCGCAGGGTGGCCTCCACCGTCCAGTACGTGTGCGGGCGGGTGGCCAGCGGCCCCGCGTGCACGGCGATCCGCCCGCCGGGGCTCAGGGCCCGCGCGGCGAGCCCGTAGAACTCCTGCGAGTACAGCTTCGTGCTGGGGGTGATGCCCGGGTCGGGCAGGTCGGAGACGATGACGTCGAACCGGTCCCGCGCGGCCGGCCCCCGCAGCCAGCCGAAGGCGTCCTCCGTGACGACGCCCAGCCGCGGATCCTCGTAGGCCCGGCCGTTGAGCGCGGACAGCATGGGGTCGGTGCGGGCGAGCCGGACCACGCCGGGGTCGAGCTCGACGACGGTGACGGAGGCGACGTCCGGGTAGCGCAGCACCTCGCGGGCGGCGAGCCCGTCGCCGCCGCCGAGGACCAGCACGCGGCGGTGCGGGCCGGTCATCGCGGGGTGCACCAGGGCCTCGTGGAACCGGTACTCGTCGTAGCCGCTGACCCGCAGCCGCCCGTCGAGGAACAGGTCGAGCGAGCGCGGGGAACCGCTGGAGGGGCCGGTCAGGACCAGTTCCTGCACGCCGGTCTGCCGGGCGACGCGGACCTCGGCCCCGTAGACGGCGCGGCGGGCCACCCGCTCGAAGTCGGCGGCGAGGGCGGTCGCGCAGGCGAGGAGGGCCAGCACGGTGAGGTTCGAGGCGATGAGCACCCAGCGCCCGCGCCGGCCCAGGTCGCGGCGGAACAGCCACAGCACGAGACCGCCGCCGACGACGGCGTTGACGGTGCCGGTCAGCATGGCGCCGGTGAGCTGGCCGAGCACCGGCAGCAGCAGGAAGGGGAAGGCCAGCCCCCCGACCAGGGCGCCCACGTAGTCCGCGGCGAAGAGGTCGGCGACGGCGCCGCCCGCGTCCTGGCGGCGGATCCGCTGGATGAGCACCATCAGCAGCGGGATCTCCGCGCCGATGAGCACGCCGATCACGAAGGAGAAGGCGACGAGGGCCGGCCGGGACTCCCCCAGCCAGGCGAAGCTCGCGTACAGCGCCATCGCGGAGAGCCCGCCGACGAGCGCGAGGCCCGCCTCGATGGCGGCGAACCCGAAGGCGGGCCGAGTCCGCAGCTGTTTGGCGAGCAGGGATCCCACGCCCATGGCGAAGACCATGACGGACAGCACGACGGACGCCTGCGTGACCGAATCGCCGATGAGGTACGAGCCGAGGGCGAGCAGCTCCAGCTCGTACACCAGACCGCAGGCAGCACAGACGAACACGGTGGCCAGGACGAGGAGTCGGCCGGTCCGGGGCCGTACGGGCAGGGCGGCCGCCGGACGGGTCGCCCCGCCCCGAGGCTCCGGAGCCGGAAGCACCCGGCGCGGGACGGAACGGTCGATCATGCAGCGAACCGTACGTCACCGCCCACTTGCATCCCGTCACCCACATGGGTGCAACCGACGTGCGGTTTCACCCAGTTGGCCCAACCACCGTGGACGGTCCGCACCGTCCGCGCCCCCGAGAAGCCTTGGTCCGCCGCCGTCTAAAGTACGGCGGGCTCCAGGCTCCCGGCCGGCGCACCCATCCGCACACCGACCCTCGTACGAGTGGCCACCAACTGGCCTTCCTGCGGGTACGCATGCCAGGTCCGCCAGCGCACCTGGCCCTCGTGGCGCTGGGCGAGCATCGCGGTGAAGGCGTGCGGACTGCCCGGAAAGGTCCCGGCCAGTCCGTTCGGGTGGTCCGCGACCAGGGCGAGCAGTTCCTGGGCCCGCCCCGCGAAGGAGCCACGCGACAGCTTCTCGACCCGCGCGGCGAACTCGTACTCCCAGTCACCCATCCGCTTCGCCACGCCGAGCGGCAGCGGCGTGCTGCTGCCGGGCATGCAGGCGACCGTCTCCGAGCAGAGCACCGCGCCTTCCTCCAGGAGCACCTGATGAGAGGCCCCGAGCAGGCGCAACTCCACCTTGGCGCCGGTCAGTTCGAGGTTCAGTACAGCCAGGGCGGGCAGCCGGTCCCGCCCCAGAGCCCAGGCGAGGTCGGCGGCACGCGTGTCGGTGTAGGAGGTCTTGAGGGTCGTGAGCATGAGTCGGCTCCGCAAACGCGCGAGGGAGATGGGCCGGGGCCCGCCAGCGGTGGTCAACGGGTGGGGGGACACCGGCACGGGTCCACAGGAAGTCCAGGAGGGTCCGAGGACTGGTCTACTCAACCGAGGGAATCATGAAAGGCACGGCACTCACAGCGCTTTTACCCAACTTGATTGGGTTTACATCCCCCCGGGGGCTGCTCAGTTCACGTGTTCAACACCGTCCGTCCCGCGCGTCGTCATACGGCCGATCGGGAAAGCCCGACGGACGCGGGGTGGGCACACGGGCGCGAGGCCGCGGGACGGGCGCGGGGCGCCCAAGGACGTGAGGGCGCCCGACGGCGGCACGCGCCGCCGGGCGCCCTGACGTACGCGGTGCCAGCTGCCCCGTGTCAGCTGGAACCGCAGCCCCCGCCACCGCAGGAGGACGACGATCCACCGCAGGACGAGGAGGAACCACAAGACGAGGACGAACCGCAGGAGGAGGACGAACCGCCGTCCCCCGCCCACCACGAAGAGCCCGAACCGGAACCGGAGCCGGAGCCGGAGCCCGAACCCGAGCCGGACGCCTTCTTCACCAGGAACACGAAACCTGCGATGACCAGCGCGACGAACAGCACACCGAAGACCACCATCGTCCTCACCCTCCCCCTCACCCCCGGTTCCCCCGAGGTGTCGAACCACGGTCGTTCGCGGGCCGCGGCCCCGCGTGACAGGGGGATGCCCGCACGCCACCCCGGCCAAAGCACACTTGAGCAAGTCCAGAGGTTCCCCGCAGGATGGCCGCCATGAGCGCACCCGCGGGCGGCAGCCGCCCCTTCCTCAACCGCCGGCTCGCGGCCTTCGGTACGACGATCTTCGCGGAGATGTCGGCCCTGGCCGCCCGCACCGGGTCGATCAACCTCGGCCAGGGCTTCCCCGACACGGACGGCCCGGCGGAGATCGCCGAGGCGGCTTCCCGCGCGGTGCTGTCGGGCCTGGGCAACCAGTATCCGCCCGGCCCCGGCGTCCCGGAGCTGCGCACTGCCATCGCCCGCCACCAGCAGCGCTTCTACGGCCTGGCCTACGACCCGGACACCGAGGTCCTGGTCACCGCAGGCGCCACCGAGGCCATCGCCGCCTCACTGCTCGCACTGCTCGAACCGGGCGACGAGGTCATCGCCCTGGAGCCGTACTACGACTCGTACGCGGCCTGCATCGCGATGGCCGGGGCCACCCGCGTCCCGGTCACCCTGCGCCCGCACGCCGGAGCGTTCGTCCTCGACCTGGACGAACTGCGCGCCGCGGTCACCCCGCGCACCCGGCTCATCCTGCTGAACACCCCGCACAACCCGACGGGCACGGTGCTGAGCGCGGCCGAGCTCGCGGCCGTCGCCGAGCTGGCCGTGGAGCGCGACCTCCTCGTCGTCACGGACGAGGTCTACGAGCACCTCGTCTTCGAGGGGGCCCACACGCCACTGGCCTCCCTGCCCGGCATGCGCGAGCGCACGGTCACCATTTCCAGCGCCGGCAAGACCTTCTCGTTCACCGGGTGGAAGGTCGGCTGGATCACCGCCACCTCCGCGCTCGTCTCCGCGGTCCGCTCGGCGAAGCAGTTCCTGACGTACGTCGCGTCGGGCCCATTCCAGTACGCGATCGCCGAGGCCCTGCACCTTCCCGACAGCTACTTCGAGGGGTTCCGGGCCGACCTGGCCGCCAAGCGCGACATCCTCGCCGACGGGCTCACCGCGGCCGGCTTCGAGGTCTTCCGCCCGCAGGGCACGTACTTCATCACCACCGACATCTCCCCCCTCGGCGAGAAGGACGGCCTCGCCTTCTGCCGCGCCCTGCCCGAGCGCTGCGGTGTCGTCGCCATCCCGAACCAGGTCTTCTACGACGACCAGGCCGCCGGGGCCACCCAGGTGCGCTGGGCCTTCTGCAAGAGGACGGGGGTGCTCCAGGAGGCCGCCGACCGGCTGCGCCGGCTCTGACGCGCCGGTCCTTCAAGGGGCCCTTCGAGGGTCCTTCGAGCGGCGGACCCGGTCGGCGGCGTCGGACGGCGCGCCGCCGCACGCCCTCATAGGGTCTCCCTCATGACGACGCGGAGCGGGAGCAGGCTCTTCACCGAAGGTTCAGGAGCGCTTCCCGCCGCAGCACGACGGACGGCCTCACGCGTGCCCGAAGCTCTCTCCACCAACGGCTGAAAGACGGGGTTCATGACGGCGACGGGCAGCACGTCGGCTTCCGTACGTCCGCAGCAGGTGCGCACCGCCGCCGTGCGCGCCCTGCCCGCCCCCGTGGTCGCGCTCGGGGTGTTCGCCACCGTCCGCGGGGCCGGGGTGCTGCTGCTCGCCGTGGGCTCGTGGTGGGCGGGGCGCAGCCCCGTGCGGGTGCTCGGCTTCTCCTGGGATTCCGTCTGGTACCTCGCCATCGCCTCGCACGGGTACGGCCGCACCCAGATGTGGGCGGACGGTGGCTGGGTGCAGAGCGACTGCGCCTTCTTCCCGCTGTACCCGCTGCTGGTGCGGCTGGCCGGCGCCACCCCCTGGGCGGGGCTGCTGGTGGCGTGGACCGCCGCGGCCGTGGCCGCCGTCGGGGTGTACCGGGTCGGGGAGCTGGTGTACGGCCCGCGCGTCGGGGTGCTGCTGGTGACGGTGTGGGCCGTGGTGCCGCACGCGGTGGTGCTGAGCCTGGCCTACACCGAGCCGCTGCTGTCGGCGCTGGCCGCCTGGGCGCTGTACGCCCTGCTGCGGGAGCGCTGGCTGTGGGCCGCGGGTCTGGCGGTGCTCGCCGGGCTGACCCGCCCCACCGGGATCGCCGTCGCCGCGGCGGTGTCCGTGACGGCGCTGCACGCGGTGTGCGTGGGCAGGTCACGCGCGCCCGAGGTGTGGGCGGCCGGGCTGCTCGCGCCGGTGGGCTGGGCGGCGTACGTCCTGGCCGTGGGGGTGCGCACCGGGGATCCCGCCGGGTACTTCACCGTGCAGCGGCGCTGGGGCTCGCGCTTCGACTTCGGGGTCGGCGCGCTGGACTCGGCCGGGCGGGTGCTGAGCGGCGGGCAGGTCATGCTCGCCACCGTCGTGACGGTGGCGGTGCTGGCCGTGGCGGCCCTCATGGCGGTGCTGCTGGTCCTCGACCGGACCCCGCTGCCGCTGCTCGTCCACACCGCGGTCCTGCTGGTGATCACCTTCGGCGGGGCCGGGTTCTTCGAGTCGAAGCCGCGCTTCCTGCTGCCCGCGTTCCCGCTGCTGCTGCCGGTCGCGGCCGCCATGGCGCGAGCCCGGCCGCGCTCCGCGGTCGTGGTGACCGCGGGGCTGGCCGGGCTCTCGTACGGCTACGGGCTGTACTTGCTGCTCGTGGCCCGCGTACCGCTGTGACGGCTTTCGGCGCGCCGAAGGCCGAGGGTCAGACGGTCAGTCGTCGTCGCCGTTCTGGTCGTCGCCGTCGGCGGAGGACTCGATGTCCTTCTCCAGTCCGAGCTGCTCCACGAGCCACTTGTCGAACTCGATGGAGGCGCGGACCCAGCTGACGGTGGAGGAGACGAAGTGCTCCAGGCTGACGCCGGTGCCGATCAGCATCTGCGCCTCGCCGATCAGGCGGACGGAGCCGTCGTCGTGGGTGTGGCTGTAGACCTTGGGCCACAGCGTGCGGCGGTTCCAGTCGTCGATCGACTCCAGGAGCTGCGCCTTGTCTTCGATGGCGTGCGGGCGGTCGTAGAAGGTCCGCACCGAGAAGACCTGCTGCTCGTCCTCGCCGCGGAACATGAAGTACGTCCGGAACTCCTCCCACGGCGCCGCGAGGTCACCCTCGTCGTCGACGACGTACTTGAGCTCCATCTGGTCAAGCAGCTGCTTGACCAGATCCTGGTCGGGGACGACGGGGCCCGCCGGTCCTGTGGCCTGCGGATCGGGCTGCTGCCCTCCGAAGTTCGGAATCGAGGCCGGGTCGATGCTCACCGTGTACTTCCCTTCGTGCGGATACTGCCATCCTCCACCATCGCTCCCACCCCGTGTCCAGCCCTCCACGCCCGATCCGCTCCGGGCGGACAGGAGCCGCGATCAGAGGGCCTTGCCGACCAGGAGGTCGTCGGCCGCCACGTCCACGCGGACGGTGTCCCCGTCCCTGACCTCGCCCGCCAGGATCTCCTTGGCCAGCCGGTCGCCGATGGCCGTCTGGATCAGGCGGCGCAGCGGCCGGGCGCCGTACGCCGGGTCGTTGCCCTTGTCCGCCAGCCAGGCCAGCGCCTCGGGGGTGACGTCCAGGCTCAGGCGGCGGTCCGCCAGGCGCTGGGCGAGGCGGCCGATCTGGAGCCGGGCGATGTGCGCCAGCTCGTCGGCGCCGAGGGCCGAGAAGACCACCACGTCGTCCAGCCGGTTCAGGAACTCCGGCTTGAAGGAGGCCCTGACGACCTCCAGGACCCTGGCCTTCTTGTCCTCGGGGGAGGCCAGGGGGTCCATGAGGAACTGGCTGCCGAGGTTCGAGGTCAGGATCAGGATGGTGTTGCGGAAGTCCACGGTGCGGCCCTGGCCGTCCGTGAGGCGGCCGTCGTCCAGGACCTGGAGCAGGATGTCGAAAACCTCGGGATGGGCCTTCTCGACCTCGTCCAGGAGCACGACGCTGTACGGGCGGCGGCGGACCGCCTCCGTCAGCTGGCCGCCCTCCTCGTAGCCGACGTAGCCGGGGGGCGCGCCGACGAGCCGCGCCACGCTGTGCTTCTCGCCGTACTCCGACATGTCGATGCGCACCATGGCCCGCTCGTCGTCGAAGAGGAAGTCCGCGAGGGCCTTGGCCAGCTCCGTCTTGCCGACGCCCGTGGGCCCGAGGAACAGGAACGAGCCGGTCGGCCGGTCCGGGTCCGCGATGCCGGCGCGGGTGCGGCGTACGGCGTCCGAGACCGCCCGTACGGCCTCCGTCTGGCCGATCAGGCGGCGGCCGAGCTCCGCCTCCATGCGCAGCAGCTTCTGGGTCTCGCCCTCCAGGAGCCGGCCCGCCGGGATGCCGGTCCAGGCGCCGACCACGTCCGCGATGTCGTCGGGGCCGACCTCGTCCTTGACCATCGCGTCCTTGGAGTGACCGGTCTTCGAGGCCTCCTCCTCCGCCTCGGTGGCCTCCGCGAGCTCGCGCTCCAGGGCCGGGATCTCCCCGTACAGCAGCTTGGAGGCGGTGTCGAAGTCGCCGTCGCGCTGGGCGCGCTCCGCCTGGCCGCGCAGGTCGTCCAGGCGCTCCTTGAGCTCGCCGACGCGGTTGAGGGACTGCTTCTCCTTCTCCCAGCGGGCGGTCAGGCCCCGCAGGTCCTCCTCCCTGTCCGCGAGGTCCTTGCGGATCTTGTCCAGGCGCTCGCGCGAGGCCGGGTCCGACTCGTTCTTCAGCGCCAGCTCCTCCATGCGCAGCCGGTCCACGGCGCGCTGAAGCTCGTCGATCTCCACCGGGGAGGAGTCGATCTCCATGCGCAGGCGCGACGCGGCCTCGTCGACCAGGTCGATGGCCTTGTCGGGCAGGAAGCGGGAGGTGATGTACCGGTCGGAGAGGGTCGCGGCGGCCACCAGCGCGCTGTCGTTGATCTGGACCTTGTGGTGCGCCTCGTAGCGGCCCTTGAGGCCGCGCAGGATGGCGATGGTGTCCTCGACGGTCGGCTCGGCGACCAGCACCTGCTGGAAGCGGCGCTCCAGCGCCGGGTCCTTCTCGATCCGTTCGCGGTACTCGTCGAGGGTGGTCGCGCCGACCATGCGCAGCTCCCCTCGGGCCAGCATGGGCTTGAGCATGTTGCCGGCGTCCATGGCGGAGTCCCCGCCGGCGCCCGCGCCGACGACGGTGTGGAGCTCGTCGATGAAGGTGATGATCTGGCCGTCGCTGGACTTGATCTCGGCGAGGACGGTCTTCAGGCGTTCCTCGAACTCGCCGCGGTACTTCGCGCCGGCGACCATCGCGCCGAGGTCGAGGGCGACGAGCCGCTTGTTCTTCAGGGACTCGGGGACGTCGCCCTTGACGATGCGCTGCGCGAGTCCCTCGACGACGGCGGTCTTGCCGACGCCGGGCTCGCCGATGAGCACCGGGTTGTTCTTGGTACGGCGCGACAGGACCTGGACCACGCGCCGGATCTCCTGGTCGCGGCCGATGACCGGGTCGAGCTTGCCCTCGCGGGCAGCCGCCGTGAAGTCGGTGCCGAACTTCTCCAGGGCCTTGTACTGGCCCTCCGGGTCGGGGGTGGTCACCCGCCGTCCTCCTCGTGCTTTCTCGAAGGCGTCCAGCAGCTTCTGCGCCGTCGCGCCCTGCCGGGTGAGGACCTCACCGGCCGCGCCGCCCTTGGCGGCGATGGCGATGAGGAGGTGCTCGGTGGAGAGGTAGTCGTCACCGAGGCGCCCGGCCTGGCCGTCCGCCTCGGCCAGTACGGCGAGCAGGTCGCGGCTGGGCTGCGGGGGCGCGACCGTGGAGCCGGTGACGCTGGGCAGGCCCGCGAGGACCCGCTCGGCCCCGCTCCGGACGGCGGCCTGGTCGGCGTCGACCGCGACGAGCAGGTCGGTGATGTTCTCGTTGTCCTCGCCGGCGAGGAGGGCCAGCAGCAGGTGTGCGGGGGTCAGGTCGGCGTGGCCGTCCTTGACGGCCCGGCTGGTGGCCGCGTTCAGCGCGTCCCGGCTCCTGTTGGTCAGCTCGGCGTCCACGTGCGGCTTCTCCTCTCCCTCTCCATACGAATACTGACAAGCTCAACGTCCGCAAAGTTGAGTCTATTCCACTCAAGGTGGTGAGGGTAGCCGCCGCCCGTGGATACGCTGCGGCGCATGTCCCACGACGTACTCAACCCGACGCCCGAATACCTCGCCTTCTGGCGGGAACGGCACGTCTGCACGCTGACCACGCCCCGGCCCGACGGCACCCCGCACGTGGTGCCGGTGGGAGTGACGTACGACCCCGAGGCCGGGCTGGCCCGGGTGATCAGCAACAAGCACAGCAAGAAGGTCCGCAACGTCCTGGCGGCCCAGGCGACGGCACCGGGCTCGGCCCGGGTCGCGGTGTGCCAGATGGAGGGCCGCCGCTGGGCGACGCTGGAGGGCCGCGCGGTGATCCGTACGGACGAGGCCGCGGTGGCCGAGGCCGTGGCGCGCTACGCCGAGCGGTACGGGCGGACGCCCTCGCCCAACCCCGACCGGGTCGTCCTGGAGATCACCCTCGACCGGGCGATGGGACGGGCCTGAGCCCGGGCCGGGAAAGAAGTCGCGTTCAACCCCTGGACGCGGACATCACAACGGCGCCACCGTGGTCAGGTCCACGATGGCGCCGTTGTGTGGGGGAAGCACCTGGAGCGATCTGCAACGACGGGGGAATCGCTTCAGGCACTGCGGGGGGTGGCGGTGGTGATATCGGGTTCGAAGAGCTGGTGGTCGCGCTGATCAAGGTTCACGAAGACCATGCCGTAGCGCACCTCGCAGCGGACGGGCTGCGGCGCGCCGCGGGGGCGGCGCAGGCAGCGGTACGCCCGGACGTCCTCGTCCTCCTCGCGCGTGACGACGATCGGCTGGCCGAACAGGGTGACCATCAACGAGTCGCCGGGGTGGGGGATGGCCGTGGCGAGATCGATGAACTGCCAACCGGATCGGTAGGCGGAAGCCATTTCACGTCGGAAACCGCGGTCGTCGGGGGTCATCCCGCGTTCTCCACGACAAGGGCGGCTGAATCGGCATCGACGGGCGCGGACCGCCATCCGCTGTCCATCGGTGCCGCACGCCATCCACTGTCCTCCAGCGGCGCCGCATGCACGTCCGCGGCACCTCCCGCGGCGCCCCCCAAGGTGACTCCGGCAAGTCCCAGACCGGCCAGCGCCGAGAAGATGACGGTGGCAAGCGCCGAGCGAAGCATTCTCTTGTTCATGGTCGGCTTCGTCCTCACTTGATGAAATCCTCTCCCCCGCCTGTCAGACGATGGCTCATTCAGGCACGTTGCTGCCACAGGGACGATGCATCATGTTCTTGCATGTTCAGGACCCTGGGGGGTGGAGATTTGACCATAAACAGAACAAAAGCGACACATCCCCACTCGGTCACCGAGCTGTGCAGTGAGGGGGCGCGGCTCTACACCAGCGCGCTGCGCACGGGACGCATTGCACGTGGGGACGTGAAGACGGCGCCTTGTCTGCTCGATCTGGCGTTGTTGCAGCCAGACCCTGATGACGTCAACTCGCTCCGCCCGGTTCCCCCCGCCGTCGCCCTCGCACAGCGGCTGCATCCGATCGAACGGGAGATCCGCGACCGGCGCCGCGACTCCCTCGAACTGTCCGAGGCTTTCGAGCCGTTTCTCGCCATCAGCGCGCAGAACCCGGCGAGCACCCACGCCATCACCGTGCTCGAAGGCTTCGACCCCATCAACGCGGCCCTCAACCTGGCCACCGCCGAGTGTCACACGGAAATGCTCACCATCCAGCCCGGCGGCGCCCGTCCGAGCCTGGAGCTGACGGAGGCCCTGGAGCGCGACCAGCCGCTGACCGACCGCGGCGTGCGCATCCGCACCCTCTACCAGCACACGGTCCGGCACAGCCGCGGCACGCTCGCCTACGTCGACCTCCTCAAGGCCGGCAAGGTCGAAGTGCGCACGCTGGAGGAGCTGTTCGAGCGCCTCATCATCTTCGACCGGACGGTCGCCTTCATCCCGGCCAGCGACGACCGGCAGGTCGCCCTGGAGCTGCGCCACCCGGGCCTGGTCGACTACCTCATCAAGGTGTTCGAGCAGTTGTGGCACCGGGCCGTGCCGCTCCAAGAGGAAGTGACGTACCAACACACCCGCAGCGGCATCTCCGGGGTGCAGCGCACCATCGCCCAACTGCTCGTCGAGGGACACGTGGACGAGGCCATCGCACGCCGGCTGGGCATGAACGTCCGGACCTGCCGGGCGCACATCGCCAAGCTCGCCAGCCACCTCGGCAGCGGCAGCAGAGCCCAACTGGGCTTCCTGATCGCCCGTTCGGGGATCCTGGAGGACGAGAACGACTGACGCCCCGAAGGCCCCGCCCGGGAACCGGACGGGGCCTTGAGTGTGCGTCAGCGAACGGCCGCGCCGGGCGGCCCTGCGGTCAGTCGGCCTGGCGCTTCGGCGCGGGCCGCCAGACGACCAGGGCGTTGCCCGCCACCGGCGGCTGGTACTTGACCAGGTCCCGCCGGTACGAGGCGTGCACCTGGGCCTCGCGCTGCTGGAGCACGGCCGCCGCGCCGTCCACCGCCGCCGAGAGCTCGGCCACGCGCTGCTGGAGCGCGGCGACCTGGTTCTCCAGCTCGATGATCCGCTTGATTCCGGCCAGGTTGATGCCCTCGTCCTGGGACAACGTCTGCACCGTGCGGAGCAGTTCGATGTCGCGGGCCGAGTAGCGCCGGCCGCGGCCGGCCGTCCGGTCCGGGGAGACCAGGCCCAGGCGGTCGTACTGGCGCAGGGTCTGCGGGTGCAGCCCCGAGAGCTGGGCGGCCACCGAGATCACGTAGACCGGGGTCTCGTCGGTCAGCTCGTACGCCCCGCTACCGAACCGGGCCTGCCGTCGGCGGCCGTCCATGTCATGCTCCCTTCGCGGACTCGAACAGCACGGCGCGCGGGTCCTCCGCCCCCGTCGCCTCGCGGTACATCTCCAGCGCCTCGCGGGCCTTGTCCGACAGCTCCGAGGGGACCGCGACCTCCACCGTCACCAGCAGGTCCCCGCGGGTGCCGTCCTTGCGGACCGCGCCCTTGCCGCGAGCCCGCATCGTACGGCCGTTGGGGGTGCCGGGCGGCAGCTTCAGCGTCACCGCGGGGCCGTTCAACGTCGGGACCTTGATGTCGGCGCCGAGCGTTGCCTCGGCGAACGTCACCGGCACGGTCACCGTCAGGTTGTCGCCCTTGCGGCCGAAGACCGGGTGGCTGTCCACGTGGACCACCACGTACAGGTCGCCGGACGGGCCGCCGCGCTCGCCCGGTCCGCCCTTGCCGCGCAACCGGATCCGCTGGCCGTCGGAGACGCCCGCCGGGATCCGGACCTGCATGGTGCGGGAGGACTTGGCCCGTCCGCTGCCCTTGCAGACCTCGCAGGGGTTCTCCGCGATCAGGCCGCGGCCCTTGCAGTCCGCGCAGGGATCGGTCAGCGAGAAGCCGCCGCCGCTGCCGCGGGAGACCTGGCCGGTGCCGACGCAGGTCGGGCACACCCGGGGCGTGCCGTTCTTGTCGCCGGTGCCCGAGCAGGCCTTGCAGGGGGCCTGGGAGGACATCCGCAGCGGGACCGTGGCCCCGTCCACCGCCTCCGTGAAGGAGAGGGTGACCTCCGATTCGATGTCCTGGCCGCGGCGCGGCTGGGTACGGGTGCCCGCACCGGCGCCGGCGCGGTTGAACAGCCCGCCGAAGACGTCGCCCAGGCCGCCGCCGAAGCCGCCGCCCGCGCCGCCGCCCGGCTGGGAGCCGCCGAACAGGTCGCCCAGGTCGAAGTTGAACGAGCCGCCCCCGCCCGGGCCGGGGCGGAAGCCCCCGTTGCCGAACAGGGTGCGGGCCTCGTCGTACTCCTTGCGCTTCTTGGGGTCGCCGAGGATGTCGTTGGCCTCGGAGATCTCCTTGAAGCGCTCCTCGGCCGCGGCGTCGCCCTTGTTGGCGTCCGGGTGGAACTCGCGTGCGAGCTTCCGGTACGCCTTCTTGATCTCGGCCTCGGTCGCGTCCTTCGGGACACCGAGGACCTTGTAGTAGTCCTTCTCGACGAAGTCCTTCGTGCTCATCCCCGGTGTCCCTCCTCCCGTGCCTTTACTGGTTCAACATCAGCCCTTGTCGGGGGCATCCGTGTCCTTGTCCGACGGCGTGTCGGCCTCGGCCGACTCGGACTTCGGGGCCGCGCCCGGCTGGGGCTCGGCCACCGCGACCCGCGCGGGGCGGATCGTGCGCTCGCCGATCCGGTACCCCGGCTGCAGGATCGCCACGCAGGTCGTCTCGGTGACGTCCGGCGCGTACGAGTGCATCAGGGCCTCGTGGATCGTCGGGTCGAAGGGCTCGCCCTCCTTGCCGAACTGCTGCAGCCCCATCTTGGCGGCGGCCGTCTCCAGCGATTCGGCCACCGACTTGAAGCCGCCGACCAGCTCGCCATGATCCCGTGCCCGGCCGATGTCGTCCAGGGTCGGGAGCAGCTCCGTCAGGAGGGACGCGACCGCGATCTCCTTGACGGCGATCCGGTCCCGCTCCACCCGGCGGCGGTAGTTCTGGTACTCGGCCTGGAGCCGCTGGAGGTCCCCGGTCCGCTCGGCGAGTGCCGTACGGGCCTGGTCCAGCTGCGCCAACAGGGCAGTGTCCTGTGCTCCGGAGTCCCCGGCCGGGGCCGCCGCCTCCTCCTTGGCGGAGTCGGCGGCCTTCGGCTCGGCGTCGTCAGGCGTGGCGCCGGTGGGGACTTCGGGCTTCTCCTCAAAACCCGGGGTCTCCTCCGACATCAGGCAGCGCCGCCCTTCGGCTTCTCGTCGTCGACGATCTCGGCGTCGACCACGTCGTCGCCGGCGTCCGCCGCTCCGGCCTGGCCCGCGCCACCGGCGGCACCGGCCGCGCCCTGGGCGGCCTGCGCGTCGGCGTAGATCGCCTGGCCGAGCTTCTGGCTGACCGCGGCGACCTTCTCGGTCGCGGTGCGGATCTCCGCCGTGTCCTCGCCCTTGAGCTTCTCCTTCAGCTCGGCGACGGCGGTCTCGACCTCGGTCTTGACCTCGGCCGGGACCTTGTCCTCGTTGTCCTTGACGAACTTCTCCGTCTGGTAGACGAGCTGCTCGGCCTGGTTGCGGGTCTCGGCGGCCTCGCGGCGGCGGTGGTCCTCCTCCGCGTACTGCTCGGCCTCCTGGCGCATCCGGTCGACCTCGTCCTTGCCGAGCGAAGAGCCGCCGGTGACGGTCATCTTCTGCTCCTTGCCCGTGCCGAGGTCCTTGGCCGTGACGTGCATGATGCCGTTCGCGTCGATGTCGAAGGAGACCTCGATCTGCGGGACGCCGCGCGGGGCCGGGGGCAGGCCGGTCAGCTCGAACATGCCGAGCTTCTTGTTGTACGCCGCGATCTCGCGCTCGCCCTGGTAGACCTGGATCTGCACCGACGGCTGGTTGTCCTCGGCCGTCGTGAAGATCTCGGACCGCTTGGTCGGGATCGTGGTGTTGCGCTCGATCAGCTTGGTCATGATGCCGCCCTTGGTCTCGATGCCGAGGGACAGCGGGGTCACGTCGAGGAGCAGGACGTCCTTGACCTCACCCTTGAGGACACCGGCCTGGAGGGTGGCGCCGATGGCGACGACCTCGTCCGGGTTGACGCCCTTGTTGGCGTCCTGGCCGCCGGTCAGCTCCTTGACGAGTTCGGCGACGGCCGGCATGCGGGTGGAACCGCCGACCAGGACCACGTGGTCGATCTCGGACAGCTGGATGCCGGCGTCCTTGATGACGTTGTGGAACGGGGTCTTGCAGCGCTCCAGGAGGTCCGCCGTCAGCTGCTGGAACTGCGAGCGCGTGAGCTTCTCGTCCAGGTGCAGCGGGCCCTCGGCGGAGGCCGTGATGTACGGCAGGTTGATCGTGGTCTCCGTGGAGGAGGACAGCTCGATCTTCGCCTTCTCGGCGGCCTCGCGCAGACGCTGCAGCGCCATCTTGTCCTTGGACAGGTCGACGCCGTGGCCGTTGTGGAACTGCTTGACCAGGTAGTCGACGACGCGCTGGTCCCAGTCGTCGCCACCGAGGTGGTTGTCACCGTTGGTGGCCTTGACCTCGACGACACCGTCGCCGATCTCCAGGAGCGACACGTCGAAGGTGCCGCCACCGAGGTCGAAGACGAGAATGGTCTGGTCGTCCTTGTCGAGGCCGTAGGCCAGGGCGGCCGCGGTCGGCTCGTTGACGATGCGCAGGACGTTCAGGCCCGCGATCTCACCGGCCTCCTTGGTCGCCTGGCGCTCGGAGTCGTTGAAGTACGCCGGGACGGTGATGACCGCGTCGGTGACCTTCTCGCCCAGGTAGGCCTCGGCGTCGCGCTTCAGCTTCTGCAGGATGAAGGCGCTCATCTGCTGCGGGTTGAAGTCCTTGCCGTCCAGGTTGATCTTCCAGTCGGTGCCCATGTGGCGCTTCACCGAGCGGATGGTGCGGTCCACGTTCGTGACCGCCTGGCGCTTGGCGACCTCGCCGACGAGGACCTCGCCGTTCTTGGCGAAGGCGACGACGGACGGCGTGGTCCTGGCGCCCTCGGCGTTGGTGATGACGGTGGGCTCGCCGCCTTCGAGAACGCTGACGACGGAGTTAGTGGTGCCCAGGTCGATGCCGACCGCACGTGCCATTTTGATTCCTCCAGCTGACTTGAGTGCAACAGACTCAAGGATGCAGTACGGCCGCCCCGGCGTCAACAGACATGAGTCCATGCGGCTCAACTCTTACGCCACCCTTACGCTCACCCCGGCCGTGAGCAGGCACAATCCCGCGGTGCGCGCGTACGGCTCCGACGGCGTGGCAGGGGCCGGACGGGCGCGGCGGAGGAGCCGAACGGGCCCTGCAGGGGGGCCGGGTGGGCGCGGCGGACGGGCCGGCGGGCAGGCGTGGGGGCCGAGCGGGCGGCCCGGCCGGCGGGCGTGGGGGCCGAGCGGGCGACGGCGGGCGGCCCCGCCGCGCGGCGCACCGGAACCGCCGGAGCCGCTTGGCACGGTGCCCCCATGCCCCTGCGCCTGCTCTCGCCGCGCCCGCCGTCCGACCCGGGGCCGGCCGTCCCCCCCGCCCGCATGCCCGCCCGGGCCGCCCTGCCGGACTGCTCGGCGAAGCGGGTGTTCGACCTCCTCGGGGCCCTCGTACTGCTCCCGGTCTTCCTGGTCCCGCTGCTGCTCGCCGCCGGGCTGCTGTGCGCGGCCGGGGGCGGGCGGGTCTTCGTACGGGAGCCGGCGGCAGGGCTGGGCGGGCGGCCGTTCCGCACCTGGCGGCTGGGCACGCGGGGCGCGGGGCGGATCGGGGCGGCCGTGGAGTGGTGCGCCCTGGACGGGGTGCCGCAGCTGCTGAACGTGCTGCGGGGGGAGATGTCGCTGGTCGGGCCCCGCCCGCAGGCGCGTACGGATTGCGCGGACCGGCTCTTCGTACGGCCCGGAATGACCGGCTTGTGGCAGGTCAGTGCGCGCTCCGACCTCCCCTGGGAGGAGATGGCGCTGCTGGACCGGCACTATGTGGAGAGCCACTGGCTTGGGATGGATCTCGCGATCCTGGCCCGCACCCCTCGGGCGGCCTGTCGACACAGGCATGCCTGAGCGACACAGATCACCGCACGCTCACCTACATTGCGCGGCGGAGAATGGGTAACCTCAAGCCTTGACTCAATAAGTTACCGCTTAGTAAGTCCCGCCCGAGGAGCCCTCCCATGCAACTCGCCGCGATCATCGTGTCGCTGGTACTGACCGTGGTCGGCGTTGCGCTCATCGCCCGAGCCGTGGCGCAGATCTATCGCTTCGTCAAGCTCGGCCAGCCGGTGCCCTCGGGCAGCCGTACGGACGACCCGACGGCGCGCACCCTCACGCTGGCCAAGGAGTTCGTCGGCCACACCCGGATGAACCGCTGGGGCGTCATCGGCGTGGCCCACTGGTTCGTCGCCGTGGGCTTCCTGACCCTCGGCCTGACGATCGTGACGGCGTACGGCCAGCTCTTCCAGGCCGACTGGGTGCTGCCGGTCATCGGCGGCTGGCTGCCCTACGAGCTCTACACCGAGTTCATCGCGCTGTTCACGACGCTCGGCATCCTGACCCTCATGGGCATCCGGCTCGCGAACCTGCCCTCGCGGGCGGGGCGCAAGTCGCGCTTCGCCGGCTCCAAGGCGGGCCAGGCGTACTTCGTCGAGTACGTCATCCTCACCATCGGCCTCGCGATCATGACCCTGCGCGGCCTGGAGGGTGCCATCCACGGCGTCCACCACTACGAGGCCGCGTACTGGGCCTCGTACCCGCTGGTCGCCGCGTTCAAGGGGCTCAGCTACGCCACCCTGCAGAACCTGGTCTACCTGACCGCCATGATCAAGCTCGGCGTCACCATGACGTGGGCGATCACGGTCGGCCTCAACACCAACATGGGTGTCGCCTGGCACCGCTTCCTCGCCTTCCCGAACATCTGGTTCAAGCGCAACGCGGACGGCGCGACCGCCCTCGGCGCGCTCCAGCCGATGACCAGCGGCGGCAAGCAGATCGACTTCGAGGACCCGGGCGAGGACGACGTCTTCGGCGTCTCCCAGGTCGAGCAGTTCTCCTGGAAGGGCATCCTCGACTTCTCCACGTGCACCGAGTGCGGCCGCTGCCAGTCGCAGTGCCCCGCCTGGAACACCGGGAAGCCCCTCTCCCCCAAGCTGCTGATCATGTCGCTGCGCGACCACGCGCACGCCAAGGCCCCGTACCTGCTCGCGGGCGGCGGCAAGACGATGGAGGGCGAGGAGCGCGCCACGGCGGAGCAGCTCGCCGGTGTCCCCGCCGCCGCGCTGGCCGAGGCCGAGCGCCCGCTGATCGGGACCGTCGAGGAGAACGGCGTCATCGACCCGGACGTGCTGTGGTCCTGCACGACCTGCGGTGCGTGTGTGGAGCAGTGCCCGGTCGACATCGAGCACATCGACCACATCGTCGACATGCGGCGCTACCAGGTGATGATCGAGAGCGCGTTCCCGTCCGAGGCGGGCACGATGCTCAAGAACCTGGAGAAGAAGGGCAACCCCTGGGGCCTCGCCAAGAAGCAGCGCGTGGAGTGGACCAAGGAGGTCGACTTCGAGGTCCCGATCGTCGGCAAGGACGCCGAGGACCTGTCCGAGTACGACTACCTCTACTGGGTCGGCTGCGCCGGCGCGCTGGAGGACCGGGCCAAGAAGACCACGAAGGCCTTCGCGGAGCTGCTGAACATCGCGGGCGTGAAGTTCGCGATCATGGGCGGCGACGAGAAGTGCACCGGCGACTCCCCGCGCCGCCTCGGCAACGAGCCGCTGTTCCAGCAGCTCGCCCAGGAGAACGTGGCCATGCTGAACATGGCCTTCGGTGAGGACGACGAGGACCCGTCGACCAAGAAGCCGAAGTCGGCGAAGCGGATCGTCTCGACCTGCCCGCACTGCTTCAACACCATCGCGAACGAGTACCCGCAGCTGGGCGGCGAGTACGAGGTCATCCACCACACGCAGCTGCTCCAGCACCTGATCGACGAGGGCCGGCTGCTGCCGGTGACGCCGGTGGACGGGCTGATCACGTACCACGACCCGTGCTACCTGGGCCGGCACAACAAGGTCTACACGCCGCCGCGCGAGATCATGAGCGCCGTCCCGGGCCTGCGCCAGCAGGAGATGCACCGCCACAAGGAGCGCGGCTTCTGCTGTGGCGCCGGTGGCGCGCGGATGTGGATGGAGGAGCGGATCGGCAAGCGCATCAACAACGAGCGCGTCGACGAGGCCCTCTCCCTGAACCCGGACATCGTGTCGACGGCGTGCCCGTTCTGCCTGGTGATGCTGACGGACTCGGTCAACGGCAAGAAGAACGAGGGCCAGGCGAAGGAGTCCGTCCAGGTGGTGGACGTGGCCCAGCTGCTCCTGGAGTCGGTGAAGGCCCCGGAGCCGGACGCGGAGGCGCTCGCCGCCGCGGAGGCGGAGGCGGAGGCTGCTGCCGCCGCGGAGGCCGAGGCTGCTGCCGCCGCGGAGGCCGAGGCTGCTGCCGCCGCGGAGGCGGAGGCCAAGGCCAAGGCCGCCGCCGAAGCGAAGGCCAAGGCGGAGGCGGAGGCGGAGGCGGCAGCTGCCGCCAAGGCCGAGGCGGACGCGAAGGCCAAGGCCGACGCGGAGGCGGAGGCTGCTGCCAAGGCCGAGGCTGAGCCGGCGCCCGCGGCTGCGGCCGAGGCCAAGGTTGAGGCCGAGCCCGAGCCCGAGGCCGAGCCTGCGGCAGAGTCGGCCGCGGCCGCTGAGGCCGAGCCCGAGGCGAAGCCGGAGACTGCGGGCGAGAGCGCCAAGTAGGCAGGCCAGGCCCGCGTACGACACCGGAACGGCCGGTCCCCGCCCAGGGGACCGGCCGTTCCGCGTCCCGGCGTCCGGGGCGCAGCCCCGGGGACGCACGCCCCCCATTCCTCCCCCTAGGGGATGTCACAGGTCAGCCGCAAACGACGCATCTTCCGGCCGCCCGTCCACCGGGATCCGCCGGACGAGGTACGTTCGATCACGTGGCTGGATTCAGGATCGGACGCGGCCGGGACAACAACCGCGCGCCCCAACAACCCCCGCGGCAGCAGCCGTACGGTCAGCAGCAACCGCAGCAGGCACCGTACGGCGGGCAGCCCTACCCTCCCCAGCAGCAGTGGCCCCAGCAGGGCGCCACCGCCGGAGGCCACGGCGAGCCCGAGTACTTCGACCCGTACGGCCAGCAGCCGCCGGCCCCGCAGGCGGCGCAGCCCCCGTACGGCCACGGAGGCTCGTACGCGGACGACAACCCGGGGCACACCCAGGTCTTCGCGTACGGCGAGGACCCGTACAGCCAGGGCGCGACCTACCAGGCGGGCGCCGGCGCGGCCGCGCCGACCGGCCCGAGGCTGCCCTGGAAGGAGCTGCTGCGCGGCATCGTGATGCGGCCCGGGCCGACCTTCCTCCAGATGCGCGACCACCCCGTGTGGGGCCCCGCGCTGATCGTGACGTTCCTGTACGGCCTGCTGGCGGTCTTCGGCCTCGACGACGCCCGCAAGGACGTCATCAACGCCACCCTCTCCCAGGCCGTCCCGATCGTCCTCAGCGCCGGTGTGGCCTTCGTCGTCTGCGGGCTGCTGCTGGGCGTCGTCACGCACACCCTGGCCCGCCAGATGGGCGGCGACGGCTCCTGGCAGCCCACCGTGGGCCTGTCGATGCTGGTCATGTCCATCACGGACGCCCCGCGCCTGCTCTTCGCGGTATTCCTGAGCGGCGACAACATGCTGGTGCAGGTCCTGGGCTGGGCGACCTGGGTCGCGGCCGGCGCCCTGTTCACCTCGCTGATCAGCAAGTCGCACGACCTGCCCTGGCCGAAGGCCCTGGGCGCCTCGGCGATCCAGCTGATCGCCCTCCTGTCGATCATCAAACTGGGCACGCTCTAACCGCCCGCACGCCCGCATGACAGGTGAGGGGCCCGCGCCATCGGCGCGGGGCCCCCCACCGGGCGTGAGACATGGTGAAGCCCCCCTGGGGGACCCCCCCGGGCGAGATGGGCCAGTGCCACGGCCTCGACA